>NZ_JATABH010000021.1:0-66104 GCF_036533775.1 Vibrio sp. M260112
TGTGTCATACGCTCCATCGGCAGATACGGTATCTATCTTTCTACGTAAAGGGTTGAGTAATGTTGACAACACTTCGCTATCGCCAACACTTACAAGACTGACTTCTGCACTAATGGCCTCATGAGTTTCTACATCAACGGCTAAGTGCAACTTGCGCCATGTTCTACGTTTTTCGGTACCGTGTTTCTTCACCTTCCACTCACCCTCACCAAAGACTTTGAGGCCAGTCGAGTCAATGGCTATATGACGAATAGCCCCTTTAGATTTATTACGGTATTTGACCTGGACTGTCTTCGAGCGTTTACTGATACAGGTGTAGTCTGGGGACGTCAGCGGAGCCTCCAATAACTCAAAGATAGAGTCGATAAAACCTTGGAGAGCACGCAATGGTAGTGAGAATATTCCTTTAATCATCAAGGCAGTTTCAATCGCTGTATCAGAGTACTGAAAGCCTCTACCACGCTTACCATGATGGGTTTTGCATCGCCATGCATCTACGGCTGTATCATCTATCCAGAACGTAACCGAGCCCCGTTTACACAGAGCCTTATTGTACTCCGCCCAGTTAGTTATCTTCTTTTTTGCCTTACCCATGTCACCACCGCTCTAACCATCATAAAGGGTCAGTTCGCAAGACTCGAAAAAGGTTCAACTGATTTAGGCAACAACGCCCCCTAAACACATTAACGTTCCCACAACCCTTACGCTCGATACACATTAACCGTAATCAAACTACTCCCAGAAACAAAATATTACACATATGATGTCTTGATCCCATATTTGTGTGATAAATGAAATATTTTGGTTGAAAGTTGTTCGTCACAAGGCGTAATTTTGAGTTGCATAGTATCTATATATATTGAAATTAACTTATCAATCAATAAATCAATTATGGCGCCATTATGAGAGAACTAGACATTGGACAAACTGAACATGTATCAGGTTCAGGAGTCCTAGCGGGTCAAGCTCTGAAGAAGCTAGGGAAAAAGGCTGCAAAGGAGGGGGCGAAGTATTATTGGAATGAAAGAGACAATATAGCTAATCGAGCAAAGAAAAACTGGGGAACAAAAGAGAAAATCGACCATTATAATAAGAGGAATAAAGAGGCTAAGGGAAGAAGTCGGGTCATATGTACGCACTTTTACCAGAAGGGCATGATTGAGCGTAATATTTGGAGAGCAGACTTAGAGTTCACACAGCAAAACTTGAGTGCTACCACCGTAAGAGGATACCATTATTGGGCTATTCCTTATGTGGAACTGATGCGTAATCATAGTTTTTTTGAAAAGATAATGCTTCCGATAGCCAAGTATCGTGCAATAGAGTTAGCTTATCAGATGAATGTTCTAGATAAAGGTTCCATTAGAGGGAAATTGATTCGTGCTATATTCGAACCAGCTTGTTTTGTTATTGGCTCTTTTTGTGAACAAAAAGACTGGCAAAGATTATGGGTAAATCAATAAAACATCTAGTTTGGTATACAAGGTGAGGTAATGGAGTTATTAATATGTTATCACATTTCAATATAAAGGTGGTCAGATGTACTTTTGGGCTATTGATAAGTTGAAAGAAGAATTTATAACTGGAACTATAAAAGAAAATGAGCTTGTTAAATATTTCATAGCCCACATTCTTATAGTTGGCGCAGCGCTTTCTATACCTTATCAAGAACCCAATATATTTGACTTGGTTGCGTCAATTTTAAGTGTGTTTCTTTGTATTGTTGGGGTGTTATATGCGTACCGATGTAATGGAGCTGACAAAGGTAGTCACTTTATCGCGAAGTTTCTTGCAATAAGTTGGGTCATGTTTATAAAGTTTTTGTTTTCAGTTTTCCTCTTTTACGCATTAATTATGCCACTACAGACTAATATATGGGATGTTCTTGTATTTGGTATGATTGAGATTCTTTTTTATTGGAGAGTTGCATTCCATATAAAAGGAATAGAAACTTATCAGAAGTAACGATCAGAACTCTTGGAATGTGGTTCCACCTGAAGCATGAGAGTGACCTCTTTCTCTTTGACTTAAGATTCAGCATACTTAATCAAAGTAGGTAACTCTCTTCTTTTCAAACTGAAGTGTCAGATCTATACCCGTGATCATTGAAGATGCTTGATTTTCAATAGAATCAGGATCATGCTACTAACCATGAAAATTACACTGACTCCTCAACAGAAACTGCAACTCGAACAAATGCACGACATTGAACGTGATAGTCGAGTTTGCGACCGTATTAAGGCGGTTTTGCTGGCTTCTGAAGGCTGGAGTCAGACTATGATTTCACAAGCCCTTCTCATTCATGAATCGACGGTCGCTCGCCACCTCAGCAACTACGTTCTTTCTGAAAAGCTTAAGCCTGAAAATGGTGGCAGCCAAAGCAAAATGTCTACGACTCAAACCATGCACCTAATCGAGCATTTGACTGAGAAAACCTATTCTCATACTCATCAAATTGTCGCCTACGTTAAAGAGACATTTGGACTTAATTATACTGTTTCTGGGATGAACAAATGGCTTCACCACAATGGTTTTAGCTACAAGCAACCGAAAGGCATACCACACAAGTTTGATGAAGCAAAACAGCAAGCATTCATAGAGGCGTATGAAGCGCTAAAGGCAAGCTGTAGCGAGGATGAATCGTATCCGCCCCATGATCCCACGGGGCGACACTGCTAGTGTTTGAAGTTCCAAGGCAGGAGCGCATCGATATCTGGCTCCGCTTTGCCAGCTCTTTCATACACTTGACCATATAGTCGTAAAGGATAAGACCATTGGCTTTCGCGGTCTCGACGATACTGTAGCTCGCTTCAGCCCCATTAGGGTTAGTTGAGAAGGTAACTATTCACCCAGCAGGTCTTGACTCCAAGGTTTTGTGACCTGGTTAACTTGATCACACATCCAACTTGAGTGATCTTTTTGTGATGGCAATCTGGAGGTATGAACAAGAAAACACTACCTCCTCCGCCAGATTTCGATTCGCCTGAAGAGGCGAAAGACATCATCCATTTTTTATGGAATAAGTTGGCAGAGCTTGAAGACAGACTAAATCAGAATAGTCGAGATTCTTCTGTGCCGTCATCACAACAACCTTTGTTTAACAAAGCCAAGAATACTTCGCCTAATCGGAAGAAATCTGGAAAAAAGCAAGGAGCTCAACCAGGTCATAAAGGTCATCGCCGACTGCTTCACCCAGTGGAAGACAGTGCCTCGGTTGAGCAATACTTACCAAACAAGACATGCCACTGCGGTGGTTGTGTCATTCCCAATCGAAAGCCCTATAAGCGGCATCAAATCTTCGATTTACCTGATATTTCGTATACATTAGTTGAACATCAAGTCTTCAAGGGTGAATGCTCATGGTGTGGCGATAAGCATCAAGCTGAGCTTCCAGAGTATGTGCCCGAAGTTCAGATGGGGCCAAATCTACATAGCTTTATCGCAATCCAAGCGACTCAGCACCATCAAAGCATAGGCAAAATACAATCGATGCTGAAAGATGTCTTTCAGTTGAGCTTCTCTATCGGTGCGATATCAGCGGCTCAGGGGCGAATAGCTGAATACTTAGCTGATACTCATAAGCAAATCCACGAAACAGTTAAAGCATCTGAACTGATTATGGCTGACGAAACCTCACATCAACGTAATAATGATAAACGTTGGATGTGGGCTGCACTGAGTAATAACGTAGCCTTTTCCAAATCAACAGTGGTAGAAACCAACATGCAGCCAAGCGACTACTTGGCGAGGCTGTTTCGCACCTTTTAGTCACTGACCAATACTCAGCCTACAAATATATTGATGATTCTAAGCGGTAGTTATGTTGGGCTCATATTTTGAGAAACGTCATCGCTATCGAGGAAAGTGTTTGCCCTGAAAACCAAAAAATCGGAGAAAAACTCGCTTTAATCGGTCATAGCGTATTCAGGTGCCATCATCGATACATCGAGAATAAAATGATCAAGAGCCAATATTATCGTCGACTCAGGCGATTAAGAAAGAGCTGGCTTCATTGGCTCAAACTGGGCAGTTATCAATGTTCAAAACGATATCGAGGTCGATGCCGTAACCTCATCGCAGATGATGCGATGGTCTGGCGCTTTATGGGTGACACCGAATGCTCATTAACGAACAATGCTGCAGAGCGAGTTCTCCGTAATTACATATTGATGAGAAAGTGCTGTTACGTAACTCGTTCATATCGAGGAGACCTGTTCCGTGAGCGGATGTTCTCGCTTATCGAGACAGCGAAACTTCAGCAGCTCTCTGCCTATAATTGGCTACGTGAAATAGTCGAACATCATATGCTCAAAGTAGATTATCAGACGCCAGCGTTTTTAGCCCAAACTGACGTCAATAGCTAGCGGGTGAATAGTTACTTCATTTGTATAGACTTCTGCTGACTAGCGAGTTTTTTAAAGTCGATGTTGTCGAGGCTATTCATGGTATTCTCGTGTAGAAATGACAGCCTCAATTAGACCATATTTTTACTTAGATTGGTATTAGTATCCCTTGTCTTACTTTAACTTATTGATTGTTAATTGAACCAATATGATTAAGAGTGCATTATATAGAAGAAAAAGACGACAGTTTGTCGACTAATAAGCGTTATGTAGCAAGGAGATTTGGTGTGCTTAACTTTTTGAATAAAAAGTCTTATGTTCAGTCAGTAGCTATAGATGTAGCTCCTAAACTGTGTGCTAAATTTGGGGAAAGGCTCGTCTATTCGTTCCAGGAAATTAGTTGGGCATTGAGTGAGATTAAGCGCAGCGATGACCAGTTCTATAAGTCAGTTTCTTATGGCATGTTGCTGCCTTACAGCAAAGATTTGGCTATCGAGTTACACGAAGACTTAGGTGACTTGTTAGAGTTTCAAAAGTCTGTCGGAGAGATCTTATTTAACGTGTCGGAAGTTCCTTCTTTTGAAAGCTACCTGTTATATGCAGAGGTAAATTCAGCACCTAAGTGTAAAGTTACGAACACGACTTTAGATAGTTCCGGTGGAGTAAACTTTCTTGATTTTGGTGGCGGTGAACCCTAGCTACATAACACATATGAGCCTTCTGCCTGTCAATAGGCAATAACATCCTGTTGGCTGCGTGAGCAGCCAATGCTCTTCGAACAACAAAGTTATCTACTTCGCTTTGTCATTTTGGTCATTAAGCATTGCTTACGACAAACACATATAGAAGGTCTCTTATTGCGGTCTCTCCGCTGCCAACCATTATTGGTTGGGCCATTATTTATCGGTTAACCCCAGCTGGCGCTATTCAAAAAAATGGTTAAACAGTTGTTTTCTAGTTATCTTCAGGCTCAGCCGAGGTGTAAGCAACTTTGCTGTTCGTTGTTATGGGTGCGCACCAATGAAGCGGCTAATCAAAGCAAGTGTCCCACACGTAATATGGACTTTTCTTCGGCTGTAATCCCTTTATCTCTTTTACAGTTAACATTTTATCACCTCAACTCACGAACTAGCGCTACTTGACTAACAGTAAAGTTAGTCAAGTAAGGAAGTGATTTAGTGTAGTTGTATGTAATCGTAAGTAGTATGATTACTATCTAGGTTTACTGTAAGTGATTGATTTTATTTTGTTGGTTAATCTTGTGTTATCGTTTGAAATCATAAAACCACATCACTTCTAAGGATGTGGTCGTAGGTTCGAATCCTACAGGGCGTGCCATTTATTCAGAAGCCCCGATAACTCGATGAGTTATCGGGGCTTTGTCGTTTCTGTGGTGCTGGTGGATCGTTACATATGCAACCTATATTCTGCGCTATTTCAACCGATTTAATATGCTCTCTGTACATAAGCTGTGCTTTTCGGTAGCATGTCGCTCCTCTGACGTTTCCGTCTTGGCCAAGTTCGAACCGAGTACCTACCTTTAGTGAACCATGCGCAGTATCCATACTAAAATTAAACCTGAATTTGAGCCGCTATTAGCAGAACTTGCTCTTCACGCTTTACTTCATTTGCGCACTAATCATACCGCAGTGTCTTTGGCGAGAAAGCCACGTTCCGATGTGAACGATATTCTTTCTGCTTGGCTTAACAAAGCTGCAAATAGCAAGAAATACAAACCCTTCAAGAAGAAAGTACGCTCGTTAGTCAGCCATGCTCGCTCACAGCGCTTAGATATGGAAGGGATGCTTGGGAATTTACTCCCGCCGGTAGAAGGGGACGAGTTACCTCATCTCGACAGTTTTTTGCTGTTGGTTAACACCTTAGAGAGGGAGTTAAACACCACAGTGTTGGTTTCAAGTCCTCAAGAGGTGGATCTAAAACATAACCCGAAAGGCTGTTTGCTGTGTGTGCTTTCTACGGATCTCAACGCACATTTCAACAATCGTAATCGCTTGGTTGCGGATATTTCTATGTTGTTTCGTGGGACTCACGGCGAAAAGCATACCTTGATGCGTACTATTTATTCGTCATCCTTATTTGAGCATAAAGTCGAATTTGAAGATGGCGACTTTGTACGTATCTCTTTGAGCTTACAAAAATAAAAAAAGTGGCACATGGCCTCCTGACTAAATACGTTATAATAATGTTCTACTTATTGCATTTGAACATAGTTAACCTTTCAGTGATTTCCCCCCCTATTGTTCTAATTATCCATAGTTAGAACAGGGTGAATAAAAAGTGTAGACGCTTGTCATAAAAATTTAATCTTAGTGTGCATTGTGAAAATATTGAAAATTCATCATATTGTAATGACTATGTAACAAAAAAGAGAGCGTGGTTTATGCAGCATCAAGAAATGATTCAACCTTCCAATTTTGGCGTTATCAGCCGCACTTGTCTGTTTTCATTGTTCGGTATTTTATTGGTATTCAGTATTATTTAGTTTTCGAGCAAGCCTTGACGAGGAAGTAATTACTCACTTAAGTGTACGGATACTCAAGGCGGCTCTGGATCTCACTCATTTGCTATGTTAGTTTCGCAGTGATTCATACTGTTAATGGTTTGTATATGTTTTCGCTGTCGTCACTTTCTCATCGTTTTGCCTCCTTGCCAGATGCTTTTTATACGCCTGTCGCACCGCAACCTCTTGATAATACGCGTTGGATTATTTGGAATGGACAGTTTGCTGAGCAATTTAATTTACCCCTACAGGCTCCTGACGGAGA
Source organism: Vibrio sp. M260112 (assembly GCF_036533775.1). Classification (NCBI taxonomy): domain Bacteria; kingdom Pseudomonadati; phylum Pseudomonadota; class Gammaproteobacteria; order Vibrionales; family Vibrionaceae; genus Vibrio; species Vibrio sp. M260112. The sequence goes on from NZ_JATABH010000021.1 coordinate 7,130, forward strand.
TCTGAAACAGTTTCTGACTGGTGAATACATCATAGAAAACTCGCCGCCTGTTGCCATGAAGTATGCAGGACACCAATTTGGTGTTTATAACCCTGAATTAGGGGATGGCCGTGGTCTATTGCTCGGTGAGTTGACTAATCATCATAACGAAGTCTTTGACTTGCATATTAAAGGTGCCGGTTTAACGCCTTATTCACGGATGGGGGATGGCAGGGCAGTATTGCGCTCTACAATTCGTGAGTATCTATGCAGTGAAGCGATGGCAGGACTTGGTATCCCAACGACGCGAGCTTTAGGGATGTTGGTGAGTGATACCCCTGTCTATAGAGAGAAGTGTGAGCAAGGTGCTCTATTAATTAGAATGGCACGCAGTCACATTCGTTTTGGTCATTTCGAGCATTTCTTCTATACCAATCAACTTGAAGAGCTTCAGTTATTAGCTGACAGAGTTGTTGAGTGGCACTTCCCCTCAGCACGGGACAATGAAAAACCTTATCTCTCGATGTTTGATCAAATCGTTCAACGTACTGCAAAAATGATAGCGCAATGGCAGGCGTATGGTTTTGCGCACGGGGTAATGAACACGGACAATATGTCGATCATTGGCGATACATTTGATTACGGTCCATTTGGTTTTCTTGACGATTACGACCCAAGTTATATTTGCAATCACTCTGACTACCAAGGGCGCTATGCATTTAATCAACAACCACGCATTGCGCTTTGGAATCTATCAGCCTTAGCTCACAGCTTGTCTCCTCTCATATTGAGAGAAGATCTAGAGCAAGCACTATCGCAGTTTGAGCCATTGTTAGGTCAGGAGTTTAGCCGTCTGATGCGAAGTAAATTGGGTATCAATAGTCAGCAGCAAAGTGATACGCAACTGTTTGGTGCAATGTTTGAGTTGTTACATCAACAGGGTATTGATTACACGCGTTTTTTACGCGAATTGTCATCGATCGATATCAAAGGGATTCAAGCGGTACTGGATCTTTTTCTCGACCAGCAGGCGATAAATCAGTGGTTGGCACAATACCTAGAACGCTGTGAGCATGAACATAATGGCCATGGAGAGGTGGTTTCCGCCGCCGAACGTTGTCAAGCCATGCGTCGGGTAAACCCGAAGTACATCTTGCGTAACTACCTCGCTCAAATTGCAATAGATCGAGCAGAAGAGGGCGATTTCAGCGAAGTAGAGCGCCTTGCCACCTTGTTGAGAAACCCTTTTGATGAGCAGGCTGAGATGAGTCAGTATGCCAACCTACCACCTGATTGGGGCAAAAAGATGGAGATTAGTTGTTCATCTTAATGACGTTGGCTCCAAGCGATGAGTTTCTCTTTGAGTAGGGTGCGGTTGATGGGTTTGGTTAGAAGGTTCGATAATTCGTTTTTTGTTAATAAGATGTGATGTGAGTCCGCAAGGGGTTCAAATTCTAAGTAATATCTTACAAATTACCGAATAAGAACTGTTTACACTCCTCAGTACTAAAGTCGCTCAGTAGTAGGTAAGGGTATGTCAGCTAAAATTCTTGTTGTCGATGATGATCAAGAGATTTGTGAGTTATTGGAAGAATACCTGACGAAGCAAGGTTATCAGGTTGATGCGGTCAATGACGGCGAACAGATGAAGTCGTATCTTGAACAGCAGGGTTATCCTGAACTTATCCTGCTTGATGTGATGCTGCCGGGAGATGATGGCTTTACTTTGTGTCAGCAAGTGCGCCGTCACTCTTCTGTCCCCATCATTATGCTCACTGCGGTCTCCGATGATACCGATCAGATCATCGGCCTTGAGATTGGTGCAGATGACTATATCGCAAAACCGTTCAATCCACGTCACCTCACCGCACGGATAAAAGCCGTGTTGCGCCGAGTTAACGTAGTAGAAGAGCTGCCTGCCAGTGTTATCGCTAAAACCATCGTATTTGGTGATTGGAAACTGGATCCCTTGGCACACAGAATTACTCATGTCGAGCGCCATGAGTCTCATGACTTGTCAGGTAGTGACTTTGCATTGCTGATGCTATTTCTTAAACGTCCAAATGAAGTACTTGACCGCGACACCATCTCTTTCGCGACTCGCGGTCGAGAAGCGTTACCCTTTGAACGCGGTATCGATGTCCAGCTTAGCCGATTGCGCCAAAGGTTAGGTGACAGTGCAAGATTCCCACATTACATCAAAACGATGCGTGGTAATGGCTATATTCTTGCGGTGCCTGTGAGTTATGAGCAATAAAATGCAAAATTGGTTACGCCGTTTCAAGCCCAATTCGCTAGTCAGCCGAACTCTGGGGTTAACGTTGTTGGCGGTTGTGCTCGCTCAAGGTGTGGCAACGACTATTTGGTACGCCGAGTCGAAACAGAAGGAGCTGGAAGGTATTCGCTCTGCTTCTGAAAGCATGGCAAATATGTTCTCTTCGACAGTGACCTTCTTTCAATCTTTGCCGGTCAAGTATCGCCATATTGTATTGGATCAGATCCGAAATATGGGCGGGACTCGTTTTTTCGTCTCATTCAATAAAGAGCAGTTAATCGTCGACCCGATAGAAGATACCCCGCTGAAATTGGCTTCATTGCAAGCAATTGAAAGTGTGTTAGCCAAAAAGCTACCTAAGGTCGAGTCGATTCAAGTCGACTTTTCTCATCCAGATAACTTGAGACTGCTCAAAAATGATATTTATCTGCATGACTTACCTAAGTCGTGGGCTCACCATACGCTGACGCTCAATCCCATTGATCCACCGATTCTCGTGGTACAAATTGAGCTAAAAACCCATGAGTGGGTCTATATTGCGGCTCTATTACCCGCACCGTATGTCACTCTCGACGATACCTTGATCGGTCGTGAACAGATGATGTTTCTGCTCTTCTCTACCACGATCTTATTGTTCCTTACTTACTTGTTGGTACGGCGTCAGGTCAAGCCACTCAAGCGATTAGCTAAGGCCGCGAATGAGATGAGCATGGACATCGATCAAGCGCCTATAAAGGAAGAGGGGGCGAGCGAATTGATCACCGCGACGCGTGCATTTAATCGTATGCAGCAGCGGATACGCCGTTATGTAGCGGATAGGGAGCATCTTTTCTCGGCGATTTCCCACGACCTGAAAACACCCATCACACGTTTAAGGCTGAGGGCCGAGTTGCTTGAAAACGACACCAAACGCGACAAGTTTAATCGTGACCTTGATGAACTAGAAATGATGGTTAAAGGGGCGTTGCAGTGTGTCCGTGACACCGACCTACATGAAAACAATGCCTACATTGATCTCAATGAGATGATACTGAGTGTGATTGAACCATTGAACCAACACCAGCAAACGGTTGAGTTTGATCCCTACCCAATTGAGCCAATTGTTGCGAAACCATTAGCGATCAAGCGAGTGATCAGTAATTTAGTCGATAACGCAGTAAAATATGGTCATCGTGCTGAGATTGCAGTGCTCACCAATCAGGAGTGGGTCAGTATTGTCATTGAGGATCATGGTCCAGGTATTCCTGAAGATAAGCTCGAAGCCGTTTTTGAACCCTATTTTAGATTGGCAAATGATGAAAATGGGCATGGCTTAGGCTTAGGTATCTGCCGGAATATTCTTCACGGACATGGCGGAGATCTCATTATTGATAACTTGCCCAGAAAAGGGTTACGCGCCCAAATCTATATTCCATCGAACCTAGAGGTGTAATGTAACATAGTTGTTACGTGGCGTTTACCGTTTGTTTCAATCTTAAATTTCAATTTGGATAGACTCTGTTTAGTACAAGCAAGAACGCTTGGGGTCATTGAGCTGTTGGCCTGAATGTCTAATCCAATACATGGAAGATAATAATGAAACTTAATAAAACCCTACTTACCCTCTCTCTATTGTCTGCTGCTAATGTTGCAACTGCTGGTGAAGTTGAAGTTCTTCACTGGTGGACTGCGGGCGGTGAAGCAAAATCTGCTGCTGTTCTTAAAGAGATGCTAGAAGAGCAAAACCACACTTGGAAAGATTTCGCAGTAGCTGGTGGTGGCGGTGAATCTGCTATGACGGTTTTGAAAACTCGTGCTGTATCAGGTAATCCACCATCAGCAGCACAAATCAAAGGTCATGACATTCAGGAGTGGGGCGGTCTTGGCTTCCTGACTTCTCTTGAGAGCACAGCAAAACAAGAAAAATGGGATGAAATCCTACCTTCAGTAGTCACCAAAGTGATGAAATACAACGGTGAGTACGTCGCAGTGCCGGTCAACGTTCACCGCGTTAACTGGATTTGGGCTAACCCTGAAGTGCTTAAGAAATCGGGCGTAGAGTTGCCAACCACATTGGATGAGTTCTTTGCTGCGGCTGAAAAAATTAAAGCCGCTGGTTTTGTACCACTCGCTCATGGTGGTCAGCCTTGGCAAGATGCCACTGTATTCGAAGCAGTCGCACTGGATGTACTAGGTAGTGAAGACTACAACAAAGCGTTTGTAGACCTAGACATGGATGTGCTTTCTGGTGACAAGATGGTGGAAGTGTTCACTAAGTTCAAGAAGGTGCGTGACTACATCGATGCAAACTCACCAGGACGTGACTGGAACGTTGCAACCTCAATGGTGATTAACGGTGAAGCGGCGATGCAAATCATGGGTGACTGGGCGAAAGGTGAGTTTACCGCTGCTGGTAAAGTTCCAGGCAAAGATTACATCTGTGCACCTGCTCCAGGTACGGATGGACAGTTCACGTTCAACATCGACAGCTTCGCTTTCTTCGAGCTTAGCAACAAAGACAATCAGAAAGCTCAGCAAGATCTAGCTCGTACAATCCTAACTAAAGAGTTCCAAGAGGTGTTTAACCTAAACAAAGGTTCAATTCCTGTACGCCTAGATATGGATATGTCTAAGTTTGACCAGTGTGCACTGGACTCTATGGCGACATTTAAGGCGAGCGCTCAGTCTGGTGACCTAGTACCAAGTATGGCGCACGGTCTATCAACAACGAGCTATGCACAAGGCGCCATCTACGACGTAGTGACTAACTTCTTCAATGATGACAAAGCGGATCCTAAGCAAGCAGCTCAAAAACTGGCTAAGGCCGTTAAAGCAGCCATTTAAACTTCGCTCGTTTAAGTACACCCCCAAAGGGCAGGCAGGCTTGTGGGGAGCCTGTCTGCCCTTTCTCTATTACCCGATCAGGAATTTGATTAGGGTCTTATGACGTAAGGACTCGTTATGGAGCATGTTGTTACTCGGTCTGATAAGAAGTCAAAAGCCAAGGTTAACCTAGGCGACCGACTTCAACATTGGCTGCCGAAAATCGTTCTTGCCCCGACAGTGCTTGTGACTGTGGTTTGTATCTATGGTTACATTTTCTGGACGGCGGCACTTTCAATGACCAACTCGCGCTTTCTGCCTAGCTTTAACTTCGTGGGTTTTGCCCAGTATGAAAAGCTAATGGAGAACGACCGTTGGATCACATCAATCACTAACCTAGGTATCTTTGGCCTGCTGTTTATGCTGGTGGCAATTGGTTTGGGAGTGGCTTTGGCTATCTTCCTCGACCAGAACATCCGTCAGGAAGGGGCGATCCGTACCATTTATCTCTATCCAATGGCGTTGTCATTCATCGTGACAGGTACGGCGTGGAAGTGGATTCTTAACCCGGGATTGGGTATCGAAAAATTAATGCAGGACTGGGGCTTTACCGAGTTCAAATTTGATTGGTTGGTTAACTCGGATATGTCTGTTTATACCTTGGTTATTGCCGCGGTTTGGCAGTCCTCTGGCTTTGTAATGGCGATGTTTTTAGCCGGCTTGCGAGGTATCGACTCTTCGATCATAAAAGCGGCGCAAATTGATGGCGCAAGTTTACCGACTATCTACTGGCAAATCATTATGCCGTGTTTGCGCCCGGTGTTTTTCAGCGCGGTGATTATTACCTCTCATATTGCGATCAAGAGCTTTGACTTGGTGACCGCTATGACAGCCGGTGGACCTGGTTACTCTTCCGATCTGCCTGCGCTATTTATGTATGCTCACTCATTTACTCGTGGTCAGATAGGTCTGGGTGCGGCGAGTGCGATGATGATGCTAGCAGGTATCTTAGCCATCTTAGTACCTTATCTTTACTCTGAACTTAGGGAGAAAAAATCATGATGCGTAGTGTCAATTTTTCTCGACTATTTATCTATTCGACACTGGTGTTCTTCTGTCTGGTTTACCTGATGCCACTGTTCGTAATGTTCATTACCTCATTTAAAACCTTGCCAGATATCAAAGCGGGTAACTTAATGAGTTTACCAACTGAGTGGGTGTTCGATGCTTGGTTTAAAGCATGGGACAGTGCTTGTACTGGTGTTAAGTGTGAAGGTGTTAAAGGTTACTTCTGGAACTCTTTCCAGATGGTTATTCCGGCCGTGGCTATCTCAACTCTATTAGGCGCGTTTAATGGTTACGTTGTGACCAAATGGCAATTCCGTGGTTCTAATCTGTTTTTCAGCCTATTGCTGTTCGGCTGTTTCATTCCGTTCCAGGTCATCCTTTTGCCGATGGCAGCAGTACTTGGCAAGTTAGGTTTGGCGAATACGACGGCTGGGCTAGTGATTGTTCACGTTATCTACGGTATGGCGTTTACTACACTGTTCTTCCGCAACTTCTATATCAGCGTCCCTGATGAACTGGTTAAAGCGGCGAAGCTAGATGGTGCAGGCTTCTTCACTATTTTCTTCAAGATTCTGTTACCAATCTCAACGCCTATCATCATGGTGACGGTGATTTGGCAGTTCACAGCGATTTGGAATGACTTCCTGTTCGGAGTGGTTTATTCAGGCTCAGAAACTCAACCAATAACTGTTGCACTCAATAACTTGGTTAACACCAGTACTGGTGTCAAAGAGTACAACGTTGATATGGCTGCGGCGATTATCGCGGCGCTGCCAACACTATTAGTTTATGTATTAGCAGGAAAATACTTTGTTCGCGGCCTAACGGCTGGGTCGGTAAAAGGATAATTATCATGGCAACACTCGAACTTAAACAGATCCGTAAAACCTACCCGAAAGCGGAGCAAGAAACCTTAAAGGGTATCGACATTAACATTGATTCAGGCGAGTTCCTGATCTTGGTTGGGCCTTCGGGTTGCGGTAAATCGACCTTGATGAACACCATTGCCGGATTGGAAAATATCAGTTCTGGTGAGATTGTCATCGACGGTAATGATGTCTCAGAGGTTGAACCGAAAGACCGTGATATTGCGATGGTATTCCAATCCTATGCGCTTTACCCAAATATGACGGTTCGCGGCAATATTGAGTTTGGTCTGAAGATCCGCAAGATGCCTAAGGCTGAGATAGATGCAGAAGTTGAGCGAGTTGCAACCATGCTGCAAATTGATCATCTGTTAGACCGTAAACCTTCACAGCTTTCGGGTGGTCAGCGTCAACGTGTCGCAATGGGACGCGCACTGGCCCGCCGTCCTAAGCTATATCTGTTTGATGAACCGTTATCGAATCTTGATGCGAAACTTCGCGTAGAGATGCGCCATCAGATTAAACGCCTTCATCAACAGCTTAAAACGACCATCGTGTACGTCACCCACGACCAGATTGAAGCGATGACTCTCGCCGACCGTATTGCAGTTATGAAAGATGGTGAACTTCAGCAGCTAGGCACTCCGCAAGAGATTTACAACAAGCCAACCAATATGTTTGTCGCCGGTTTTATGGGGTCACCGTCGATGAACTTCATCAAAACTATGGTTGATCTGGATGCGCAGGATAACCCTGTGATCAAAGTGAAGGGCAGCAACGGTCAAGAACATCACATTAGTTTACCGGCATCAATGCGTGAGCAAGATGGACGAGAGATCGTTATTGGGCTTCGTCCAGAACACATTACAGATAGCGAGAATGTGGATTCACAAGCAAGCACCAAGCTTGATCTGATGCTGGAAGTTTTGGAGCCAACGGGTCCAGATACGATTGCGATGATCAAAGTCAACGAGCAAGAAGTCGCGTGTCGTCTTTCTCCTGAGTTTGATGTGGTCGCAGGTCAAGTGGCACCTTTGCACTTTGACCTCTCTAAAGCGGTGTTCTTTGATGCAACAACAGAGAAACGCATCGACTTTCATTAATGATTAATTTGTTAACAATATTGTTAGAAAAATGCACATAGTCGACTATGCTTAGAGCTATAGCATGAAGAAGCTTCGTGCACATTTGAGGGGAGATGGGCGATTTCGTCTCCTTATTGCCCGTCGAATCTCTAGTAACAAAAATGGCAGCCCAAGGGCTGCCATTTGTTTTTTATAATGAGTCTTTGTTAAATATGTGTAAATTCACCCGTTGTGATAAATATGATGGGTGGAAATCCACCCATTTTTATAAAAAAAGTGTGATTTAAAAACAGGTGGTAGTCGGGGGTGTTTTTATTAAACTTATGATTTATAGATGTTTTTATGATTAATTGAAAGTTGGCTTAGTTATTGCCCTTATAGAAATATCAACACCCAGTGATGGGGTTGTTCATTTAACAAGGAGAATAATAATGTTCAAGCCATTGACCCTACTATCTGCATCGATTCTTGCTGTGACCAGTTTCAACGCTGCGGCTAATTGTGATCCAGGTGAAACAGTGATTAAATTCAGTCACGTAACGAATACAGATAAGCACCCAAAAGGTATCGCGGCTTCATTACTTGAAAAACGTGTTAATGAAGAGATGAACGGTAAAGTGTGTCTTCAGGTATTCCCGAACTCAACTCTGTATGATGATGACAAAGTTCTAGAAGCTCTTCTTAACGGTGACGTGCAACTTGCAGCCCCTTCTCTATCAAAGTTTGAAAAGTTCACCAAGAAGTACCGTATTTTCGACCTACCATTCCTATTTGAAGATGTAGAAGCGGTTGACCGTTTCCAAAACTCAGAAGCGGGTGAGAAGCTGAAAAATGCGATGAAACGTCGCGGCCTTCAAGGTCTAGCGTTCTGGCACAACGGCATGAAACAGATGTCTGCGAACAAGCCACTTATCACTCCTGAAGATGCAAAAGGTCTGAAATTCCGCGTGCAAGCATCCGATGTTCTTGTTGCTCAGTTTGAGCAATTAGGCGGTAACCCGCAGAAAATGTCATTCAAAGAAGTTTACGGTGGTCTACAAACTAAAGTTATTGATGGTCAAGAAAACACTTGGTCTAACATCTACGGTAAAAAATTCTTCGAAGTTCAAGACGGTATCACTGAAACAAACCACGGTATTCTTGATTACCTAGTCGTTACGTCAAACGATTTCTGGAAAGGTCTACCAGAAGACCAACGTCAGCAGCTTGCGACAATCATTGAAGAAGTGACGACTGAGCGTAATGCTGAATCTTCGCGTGTCGACCTAGCGAACAAAAATAACATCATCGAAGCGGGTGGTGTGGTTCGTACCTTGACTGCCGAAGAGCGCCAACAGTGGGTAACTGCGCTTCAGCCAGTATGGAAGAAGTTCGAGAAAGATATCGGCTCTGACCTGATCGAAGCGGCTATCGCATCAAATAAATAATAACAATTTCCCCTAACCTTTGGCCCTCTTAGTATCTCTTTCTTCTCGGGATATATCGGGAAGAGGGCCTTTCTTTTCTTTTGAGAAAGTGAAGTAACTTATGGAACAGTCTATTTTTGCCAGAATTGGCAGGGTGACAGACGCAATTGAGGAAACTCTGATCGCGTTCTTCTTGGGTGCAATGACCATGCTCACCTTTGCCAATGTAGTATTTCGCTACGTATTTAATGACAACATCTTGTGGGCTCTTGAGCTAACCGTGTTCATGTTCGCTTGGATGGTACTCGTCGGGGCATCATACGGCGTGAAAAAACATTTTCACATTGGTGTTGATGTTGTTATTAACCTAGCGCCAGACCATCTGCGTAAAGTTTATGCGCTGATCGCTGCGGCATCCTGTTTGGCTTTTTCAATCTTGCTGCTTATTGGCTCTTGGAACTACTGGTACCCGTTCGCAACTGAACGTGCATGGTATGAAACCGACGATATTCCGATGCCGGAAATGTTGCAGTTTTTGGCTGACTGGTTGAATGAAGGTGAGCGTTACGAAAAATTACCTCGATTCATTCCGTACATGGCACTGCCTATAGGTATGGCGTTACTCACTTTCCGCTTTGTTCAAGTTACGTTGCAAATTATTACTGGTAAGTTGGACCGCTTGATCGCAGGTCATGAGGCTGAAGAAGAGCTCGAAGCTCTGAAAGAGGAACTCAAAGACGCTGGAGAAGCAATGGAACCGAAAAGTAATAATAACCAGAGCAAGGAGGGCTAAGCCATGGAAATTCTATTCTTATTCATCATGGTGATTGGCTTTATGCTTGTGGGTGTGCCAATCGCTATTTCCCTTGGTTTATCGAGCATTATTTTCCTGATGATGCACTCTGATGCGTCACTGGCTTCCGTTGCTCAGACCTTATTTAATGCCTTTGCTGGCCACTATACGCTACTCGCGATTCCATTCTTCATTCTTGCCTCTAGTTTTATGTCTACGGGTGGGGTTGCTAAACGTATTATCCGTTTCGCTATTGCCATGGTCGGTTGGTTCCGTGGTGGTCTCGCCATGGCATCGGTTGTTGCGTGTATGATGTTTGCAGCCCTGTCTGGTTCATCGCCTGCGACAGTTGTTGCCATCGGTAGTATTGTTATCGCGGGTATGATTAAAAACGGCTACTCAAAAGAGTTCGCCGCTGGTGTTATCTGTAATGCAGGTACGCTGGGTATTTTGATCCCGCCTTCTATCGTGATGGTGGTTTACGCAGCGGCGACGGATGTATCGGTTGGTCGTATGTTCCTAGGTGGCGTGATCCCAGGTCTTCTGGCTGGGGTGATGCTGATGATTGCCATCTACATCGCTGCGCGTGTTAAGAACCTGCCAAAACAGCCATTTGTCGGTTGGAAGGAGATGTTTGATTCAGCAAAAGATGCGAGCTGGGGTTTATTACTGGTCGTTATTATCCTAGGCGGTATTTACGGAGGGGTATTTACACCAACGGAAGCGGCCGCCGTGGCTGCGGTTTACTCGTTCTTAATCGCGAACTTTATCTACAAGGATATGGGCCCGTTTGCTGACAAGGAAAATACCAAGCCTATATTGGTGAAAGTCGTTCAAGCATTTGTGCATAAAGACACCAAACATACGCTTTATGAAGCCGGTAAACTGACCATTATGCTACTGTTTATCATTGCCAATGCTTTGATCCTTAAGCATGTGTTAACAGAAGAACGTATTCCTCAAATGATTACGGAGTCGATGTTATCTGCTGGTCTTGGTCCGATTACCTTCCTGATTGTGGTCAACCTACTGCTGTTGATTGGCGGTCAGTTTATGGAGCCATCGGGTCTACTTATCATCGTTGCACCTCTGGTGTTCCCAATAGCTATTGCACTAGGCATTGACCCGATTCACCTAGGTATCATGATGGTCGTGAACATGGAGATAGGGATGATCACGCCGCCCGTTGGTCTCAACCTGTTTGTTACCGCAGGGGTCGCTAAGATGTCGATGATGCAAGTGGTGAAAGCCGCCTTGCCTTGGGTAGGGGTGATGTTCTTATTCCTGATTATCGTGACTTATGTTCCTTGGGTGTCAACGTGGTTACCAACCACCTTGATGGGCCCTGAAATCATCACCAAATAACTGAACTAAAAAAGAAAGCCCCGAATACTCGTTATCCGGGGCTTTGTTGTTAGGACAGTGGATGAACTAAATTCTTAACTCATTTGTATCAGTTCCTTTTGATGAATCTAACTTAACGCTTTCAATCTGAATATAAAATGAACCGCTTATTCACCTTTATAGTTACTTTTATCCAAACCGTATTTTTGCATCTTGTCATATAGAGTTTTACGTGCGAGTTGTAACCTATCCATGGTTTGCTTAATACTGCCATGACACTGGTTAAGTGCTTGTTCAATAACACTCTTTTCAAATTCCGCAATTTGTTCGGCGAGGCTCATCTCTCGGCTTGCGAACGCAGACTCTGAATCAAATTGAGTTAATCTTCCCAATAGTACAAAACGTTCGGCGGCATTTCTCAGTTCGCGAACGTTTCCCGGCCAATCGTGCGTCATCAGTTGATGAATCTGCTGAGTTTCGATAGCCGGTGCGGACTTACCATAGCGTGAAGCGGCAACCAGCAAAAAGTGATGAAATAGAGTCGGAATATCTTCCTTGCGCTGCCTGAGCGGAGGAAGCTCTAGAGTAACCACATTCAGTCGATAGTAGAGATCTTCGCGAAATGAGCCCTCAGCCGCCGCCTGTTTTAAATCGACCTTAGTCGCGGCAATGACGCGAATATCAATAGGAACCAGTTCGTTGGAGCCCACACGTTCAATGACCCTCTCTTGCAAAACCCGCAATAAACGAATCTGCGCTTGAAGGGGCATTGATTCAATTTCATCGAGAAAAAGTGTACCGCCTTGGGCATGTTCGAATTTACCCACTCGTTTTGAATTTGCACCAGTAAAAGCGCCTTTCTCGTGGCCGTACAGTTCACTTTCAATCAAGTTTTCTGGTACGGCACCACAGTTGATCGCTACGAAGTTATTATCGCGTCGAGAGCTTTGCTCATGAATAGAACGGGCAAACAGCTCTTTACCTGTGCCTGTCTCGCCAAACAGCAAGATGTCCGCATTGGTGTCTGCAATATGGACGATGGTATCGCGGAGGAGTTGAATGGAAGGGGTGTCACCGATGATGCGTGGACCCAGCGCTTGACTCGCTTTAAGGCTGCGTTTTAATTCTTGGTTTTCTAAAGTGAGTTCGCGTTTTTCCAACGCACGTCTGGTGGTATCGATCAAACGATCAATTGGGAAGGGCTTCTCAATAAAGTCATACGCGCCATTGCGTAGGGCATTAACTGCCATCGAGATATCGCCATGTCCCGTTATCAGAATGACCGGAATGTTTTCGTCTTGGTGCAGTATGCTGGATAAAATATTTTCGCCAGACAAACCCGGTAAGCAGATATCGGTGATGACGACTTTCGGTAGACCGTCACTTTTTATCGCCAATAGAGCATCTTCAGCGTTAGCAAAAAAACGGGCACTGATATCCTCCAGCTCGAAACTCTGTTCGATCGCTAGGCGAATATCGCTTTCATCATCAATGAAGATAACATCGTACATCTTAATTCCTTGATTAGGCATCGACAGGGAGAGTGATTACAAATCGGGCGCCTCCCAGAGGCGAGTCCGCGACGTCGAGTTCCCCTCCCATCGCTTGGGTGATCTGTTGTGAAATTGATAGCCCCAATCCAAGTCCATTCTTCTTAGTGGTATAGAAAGGCTCAAACAGTTGATGTTGCTCACTATAAGCGATACCGGGTCCATTATCATCGACAAAAATGTGCAGTTGGTGATTGGACACCGAGGTCGAGATCTTAATTCTGCGTTTCTCTTGTTCCTCGACCGCTTGCATTGCATTGGTAACAAGGTTGATTAGTACTTGCTCAAATTGTATTGGGTTGACTTCAACAGCGGGCAATATTTCGTCAAGTTCAAGAATTAGCTCAACCTGTTTGGCCTTACACTGGGGAGAGAGTAACTCTTTCGCCGACCAAATCAGCGGCTTCACGTCCAGTTTGCTCACATCATTACTGTCACTTTTACGGGCGAAAGTGCGCAGCTGGTTACTGATTTTTGCCATGCGCTCCGTCAGAGCGGAAATGCGTGAGAGGTTATCATCGACTCGATCGTAACTTTCTCTCTCCAAAAAACGTCGCCCATTGTCAGCAAAGCTGCGTATTGCTGCGAGGGGATTATTGAGCTCGTGACTGATACTGGCTGACATTTGCCCCAATACCGCTAATTTAGCTGCCTGAATTAGCTCATTTTGTGTTTGGCGTAGCACTTGCTCTGTTTTGCTTCTTTCACTGATTTCAGCTTGAAGTTCAGAGGTTCGTTCCATAACAAGAAACTCAAGCTTCTGCTTCGCTTCCGACTGTAACTGTTCGAATTGACGCTTTTTGAGTTGACGCTGGTGTACCAGTGCAAACGAGAGATACGCAATGACGAACATTAAACTGATTATGAGCGAGTAACTCAGCACTGACCACAACAGGGTCACTTTGGAGGTGAGGACACGCAGAGTTAAGCTGTGTTTATCCAATGAACGAGATGAAACGAGATAGTCGTTTTCAAATCCGGGTAGGTTTGGGTTCCTCAGTTCGGAATGTTCCTGAGTTAGATCGCCCACCAGACCAAATGAGCGAATCGGTGTATCCAGATATTGGCGACTGTTAAGGATGGACTGACGAGCTGATTCTGAGAGCGTGGTTAGACTCTTAAACAGCCAGTCATCGTTGCTTGACATAAAAATTACGTTATTGACGTCTGTAGCAACAAAGATATTGTTCTTGTCTTGCCAGTTAGCTTCAATCGCAGTTAAATCCATTTTAATGACGATCACGCCGATGATCTCGGCCGCATAAGTGACTGGGTGTGAAAAGTAATAACCACGCTGTTTTGAGCTAGAACCGAGCGCAAAGTATTGGCTAGGCTTACCGAGAATCGCGTCGGAGAAATAGGGACGCCAAGCATAGTTTCGACCGATAAAGGATCGTTCTAGGTCCCAGTTACTCGATGCGATAGTATTGCCAAACTCGTCGAGCAGATAGGCGTCAGTCGACTGGATGGTTTGGTTGATGTGTTGCAAATAACGGTTGGTCAGATCGATTTGGGCGGAGTTATTAGGCGACTGAAGTGCAGAAACTAGCTCACTATCTTTAGCAATCAATTGTGGCAGGTGTGCGTATTTGTCCAATTTGCTGGAGATGAACTCAGCAAAGCGTTCGAGCTGTTCCTTATGCGTTACGATAAGGTGGTTTTCGCTTGAATTCCAAATCCAACTAGAGCCACCAATGATCGCAATTACGTACAGAACAAGCAGAGAGTACTTACCCCGTCGATACGTCAACATCTTAATCCTTGCCAAACTACATCACTCCGCCATAGCGTAAATGTTTTTGTTACAAATGTGTTTACTCATCATGATAAATTGAGTGATAAAACCGGACTTAGATCGACTTTTAATCTTTAATCAAAAAAAAACGTTAGTTTCCATTGAAAAAGGCATTAATGTCCCCATTTCTGGAAACAAAGACTGCTTTATTGGTGTTTTTTTTAGCAGTTAAGTGAGTTTTTAGGGTAATCCCGCAGCGATCGTAGGGTTCGGCTCGACAGCTAACGATCTGCTCGGTAGAATGCTGCGTCTGAATTTTATCTTGAGGCTAATCAGAGATACCTTTACCGAATATCCTTCGAAAAGATATCACTCATTAGTCCGACAATTGGCTTGTTCGATTGTCGATACTCGGTTTATAAAAGAGTACTCATAGAGTACAAACAAGGATGGGTTCTGTCCGAAAGAGGATAGGGCACATAAGCTCAGTTTTCTGAGCCAGTTTTGAGGTTAATGAATAATGCAAGTTACTGTTGAAACGCTAGAGGGCCTAGAGCGCCGTCTAAACATTACTGTTCCTGCTGCAAACATCGAAGATGCTGTAACAGCGGAACTACGCAACATCGCAAAAAACCGTCGTTTCGATGGTTTCCGTAAAGGCAAAGTGCCTCTAAAAATGGTTGCGAAGATGTACGGCAAAGCAGTACGTCAAGACGTAATGGGTGAAGTAATGCAACGTCACTTCATCGAAGCGATCATTAAAGAGAAGATCAACCCAGCAGGCGCACCTACTTTCGCTCCAGTTGAAGTTAAAGAAGGCGAAGATCTAGTATTTAACGCGACTTTTGAAGTTTACCCAGAAGTTGAGCTAAAAGGTCTAGAGAACATCACTGTTGAAAAACCAGCAACAGAAGTTCAAGACGCAGATGTTGAAGAGATGATCGACACTCTACGCAAACAACAAGCAACTTGGGTTGTAGTTGAAGAAGCGGCTGAAGACGGCAAACGTGCAACAATCGATTTCGTAGGCTCTATCGACGGTGAAGAGTTCGAAGGCGGTAAAGCTGAAAACTTCCCACTAGAAATGGGTGCTGGTCGCATGATCCCTGGTTTTGAAGACGGTATCGCAGGTAAGACTGCTGGTATGGAATTCGACATCGACGTGACTTTCCCAGAAGATTACCACGCAGAAAACCTAAAAGGTAAAGCGGCTAAGTTTGCAATCAAAGTAAACAAAGTTGAAGCTCGTGAGCTTCCAGAGCTAAACGACGAGTTCGTTGCTAAGTTCGGCGTTGCTGAAGGTGGCGTTGACGCTCTTAAAGCTGAAGTGCGTAAGAACATGGAGCGTGAGCTTAAGCAAGCTGTTAAGAACCGCATCAAAGAGCAAGCTATCGACGGTCTAGTGAAAGAGAACGAAATTGACGTACCAGCAGCTCTAATCGACCAAGAAATTGGTGCTCTACGTCAGCAAGCTGCACAGCGTTTCGGTGGCAACCCAGAAGCGGCTGCTCAACTTCCACGTGAGCTGTTCGAAGAGCAAGCTAAGCGTCGCGTAGTAGTAGGTCTTCTACTAGGTGAAGTCATCAAGTCTGAAGAGCTAAAAGCGGACGACGAGAAAGTGAAAGCGCTTATCGAAGAGATGGCGACTGCTTACGAAGATCCAGCTGAAGTTGTTGCTTACTACGAGCAAAACGAGCAAATGATGAACAACATGCGTAACGTTGCTCTAGAAGAACAAGCGATCGACGCTATCATCGCTAAAGCACAGGTTACTGAAAAAACGGTTAGCTTTAACGAGCTAATGAACCAACAGCCTGCGTAATAAGCAATATATTGCTTAGAAGGTTGACTTAGCGTTAACTATTCTGCTAACAATGGTCCGTATGATAATTATCATCCGGGCCATTTATTTTAGGGACATAAGAATATGAGCTACCAAGAAAAAAATGCAATGTCGCCAATTCTAGACGCGCTAGTACCGATGGTGGTTGAACAAACTTCCCGTGGTGAACGTTCTTACGATATCTACTCTCGTTTGCTAAAAGAACGTGTTATTTTTTTAACTGGTCAAGTAGAAGATCACATGGCAAATCTTGTCGTGGCACAGCTACTTTTCCTCGAATCAGAAAATCCTGACAAAGATATCTTCCTTTATATAAACTCTCCGGGTGGCAGCGTAACTGCGGGTATGTCAATCTACGACACTATGCAGTTTATTAAACCAAACGTGAGCACAGTATGTATGGGACAAGCGTGTTCAATGGGTGCATTCCTACTTGCTGGTGGTGCGCCAGGTAAACGTTATGTATTGCCTAACTCGCGTGTAATGATTCACCAACCGCTAGGTGGTTTCCAAGGCCAAGCTTCGGATATTCAAATTCATGCTCAAGAGATTCTAACGATCAAAGAGAAGTTAAACAGACTTCTTGCAGAGCATACAGGTCAGCCTCTAGAAGTGATTGAGCGCGATACTGATCGTGATAACTTCATGGCGGCTGAACAAGCAGTAGAGTATGGCTTAGTTGACGCGGTTCTGACTCATCGCGGTGAATAACTAGCAACATTGGTATATATTGATATACACTCAAGTCATATGAGTAAAGGCTAAGAGGTTAGCGAATGACAGATAAAAGCAAAGAGAGCGGTAGTAGTAAGCTTCTTTACTGCTCTTTCTGCGGTAAAAGCCAGCACGAAGTTCGCAAGCTAATCGCTGGTCCATCAGTCTATATTTGTGATGAATGTGTCGACTTATGTAACGACATCATTCGTGAAGAAATTAAGGATGTTCTCCCTAAGAAGCAGTCTGAGGCGCTACCAGTGCCAAGAGACATTCGTGAACACCTTGACGACTATGTGATTGGACAAGATTACGCTAAGAAAGTGTTAGCAGTAGCCGTTTATAACCACTATAAGCGTTTACGTAACGGAGATACAACGAGCGAAGGTGTTGAACTAGGTAAGAGTAATATTTTGCTTATCGGTCCAACGGGTAGTGGTAAAACGCTACTGGCTGAAACACTGGCTCGTTTCCTAGATGTACCGTTCACTATGGCCGACGCAACGACGCTGACTGAAGCGGGTTACGTTGGTGAAGATGTAGAAAACATCATCCAGAAACTTCTGCAAAAATGTGATTACGACGTAGCGAAAGCAGAGCGTGGTATCGTGTACATCGATGAAATCGATAAGATTTCTCGTAAAGCTGAAAACCCATCTATTACACGAGATGTATCGGGTGAGGGTGTTCAGCAGGCGCTATTGAAGCTTATTGAAGGTACGGTTGCATCAGTTCCACCTCAAGGTGGTCGTAAGCACCCTCAACAAGAGTTCCTACAAGTAGATACATCTAAGATTCTATTTATTTGTGGTGGCGCTTTTGCTGGCCTAGATAAAGTGATTGAACAACGTGTAGCGACAGGTACGGGTATCGGTTTTGGAGCGGAAGTCCGTTCTAAAGACGAAACTAAGACTGTCGGCGAACTGTTTACTCAGGTAGAACCGGAAGACTTAGTGAAATATGGTTTGATCCCTGAGTTTATTGGTCGTTTACCAGTAACAACAACGTTGACAGAACTGGATGAAGAAGCACTGATTCAAATTCTGTGTGAGCCGAAGAATGCGCTGACAAAACAGTATGCAGCACTATTCGAGCTTGAAAACTCAGAACTTGAGTTCCGTGAAGATGCACTGCGTGCGATTGCTAAGAAAGCAATGGAGCGTAAGACTGGTGCTCGTGGTCTGCGTTCGATTCTAGAAAGCGTGCTACTTGAGACCATGTACGAACTACCATCGATGAAAGATGTAAGTAAGGTTGTGATTGATGAGTCGGTAATTAAGGGTGAGTCTGAACCACTGCTTATTTACAGCAACTCAGATAATCAAGCTGCTGGTGCAGAATCATAATCTGATTCACAGAAATTGAAGTATATAGAAAGGGGGTAATCAATTACTCCCTTTTTTTTATTCTTTCATTGAATCCAACCAATTAGCCCCCATATACTGCTCATAGGACTAAGCGGAAGAGAGAAGAATATGAACTTGGAACGTTCCGAACGTATCGAGATCCCCGTACTACCTCTAAGAGATGTAGTCGTTTACCCGCATATGGTAATTCCATTGTTTGTTGGTCGTGAAAAATCTATTGCTTGCTTAGAAGCAGCAATGGACAACAACAAACAAGTATTATTGGTAGCGCAGAAAGAAGCGGATACCGATGAACCGACTCAAGGCGATATGTTTGATGTTGGTACCGTTGCGACCATCCTTCAACTACTAAAGCTGCCAGATGGTACTGTTAAAGTACTCGTTGAAGGCCAGCAGCGCGCGCGCATTAACCACTTTATTGAAAACGAATTTTTCTATGCTGATGCTGAGTATCTCACGACTGCTGAGTTAGATGAGCGTGAGCAGGAAGTCATTGTCCGCAGTGCAATTAACCAGTTTGAAGGCTTCATTAAGCTCAACAAGAAGATTCCACCAGAAGTCCTGACATCTCTGAATGGTATCGATGAAGCCGCACGTCTTGCGGATACCATTGCAGCCCATATGCCTCTGAAATTGGCAGACAAGCAAGTTGTTCTTGAGTTACTTGACGTTACAGAACGTTTAGAGTTCCTCATGGGGCAGATGGAATCAGAAATCGATCTGTTACAAGTTGAAAAACGCATTCGTACCCGCGTTAAGAAGCAGATGGAAAAATCTCAGCGCGAGTACTACCTGAATGAGCAAATGAAAGCTATTCAGAAAGAGCTTGGTGAAAGTGAAGATGGTGTTGATGAGTTTGAAACTCTGAAACAGAAAATCATCGACTCTAAGATGCCTCAAGAAGCGCGCGAGAAGACAGAACAAGAGCTACAAAAGCTCAAGATGATGTCTCCGATGTCGGCAGAAGCCACGGTTGTTCGTGGTTATATCGACTGGATGCTAGGGGTGCCTTGGAACAAACGAACTAAGGTGAAGAAGAACCTTGCTAAAGCAGAAGAGATCCTTAACGAAGACCACTATGGATTAGAGCGCGTTAAAGAGCGCATTCTTGAGTACTTAGCGGTGCAAAACCGTATCAACAAACTCAAGGGTCCTATCTTGTGTCTAGTGGGGCCTCCTGGTGTGGGTAAAACTTCCCTAGGCCGCTCAATCGCAGCAGCGACTGGTCGACAATATACACGAATGGCACTTGGCGGCGTACGTGATGAGGCGGAAATCCGTGGTCATCGCCGTACTTACATCGGTTCAATGCCAGGCAAGCTAATTCAAAAAATGTCGAAAGTTGGTGTGAAGAACCCATTGTTCCTTCTCGATGAAATCGACAAGATGTCTTCAGACATGCGTGGTGACCCATCATCGGCGCTATTGGAAGTATTGGACCCTGAGCAAAATAACGCATTCAATGACCATTACCTCGAAGTCGATTACGACCTATCTGATGTGATGTTCGTTGCAACGTCTAACTCGATGAATATTCCAGGTCCTCTATTGGATCGTATGGAAGTGATCCGTCTGTCGGGTTACACAGAAGATGAAAAACTCAACATTGCTAAACGCCATTTGGTCGACAAGCAGATCAAGCGTAACGGCCTAAAAGCCAACGAGATTACCATCGAAGACTCAGCAATCATTGGTATTATTCGTTACTACACTCGTGAAGCGGGCGTTCGTAGCCTAGAGCGTGAGATCTCAAAAATCTGTCGTAAAGCAGTGAAAAACATCTTGCTCAACAGTGAGCTTAAAACGGTCACCGTCAACATGGACAACCTCAAAGAATACTTAGGGGTTCAACGTCATGACTATGGCAAAGCAGACGATAGCAACCGCATCGGTCAAGTGACTGGCTTGGCGTGGACTGAAGTCGGTGGTGACCTGCTGACGATCGAAACGCAATCAATGCCAGGCAAAGGCAAGCTAACTCAGACGGGTTCTCTTGGTGATGTCATGCAGGAATCAATTCAGGCTGCAATGACAGTGGTGCGTTCTCGCGCAGAAGCTTTGGGTATTAACTCTGACTTCTATGAGAAGCGTGATATTCACGTTCACGTACCAGAGGGTGCAACGCCGAAAGATGGCCCTAGTGCGGGTATTGCGATGTGTACAGCGCTAGTGTCGAGCTTGACGGGTAACCCTGTAAAAGCAGAAGTCGCGATGACAGGTGAAATTACCCTTCGTGGTGAAGTTTTACCAATCGGTGGTCTTAAAGAGAAGCTCCTAGCAGCGCACCGTGGCGGCATCAAAACAGTGCTGATTCCTAAAGATAATGAGCGTGATTTGGAGGAAATTCCTGACAATGTTATCGCCGATCTTAAGGTCATTCCGGTACAGTGGATTGATGAAGTATTGAAAGTTGCGTTAGAAAAAGAGCCTTCAGGCGTGGAGTTTTCTGCCGCAAAATAGTGATGTGCAGCAAAAATAAGTAAAAGATTACGCTGATAAGTACAAAAATGCTTGTCAGCGTTTTTTTTGGACGCTAACGTTATCGACGATAGCTGCGAGCCTTGAAAAATAAGGGTTTGTCGCAAATTTGAAATGAAATGGAACGTATAGCTGCCATAAAAATATAAACAGGCAGCGCAAAGGGGAATCACAGTGAATAAAACACAATTAGTAGAAAAAATCGCAGAAAATGCAGATCTATCTAAAGCGTCTGCAGGTCGTGCTCTAGATGCATTCATCGAAGCAGTTGGTGAAACTCTTCAATCTGGTGATCAAGTTGCTCTAGTTGGCTTTGGTACTTTCAGTGTTCGTACTCGTGCAGCACGTACAGGCCGTAACCCTAAGACTGGTGAAGAGATTCAAATTGCAGAAGCTAAAGTTCCTGCATTCAAAGCTGGTAAAGCTCTTAAAGATTCTTGCAACTAATAAAAAATCGTCACTTGAGGTGATTTTTTAGAACCTTTTTAAATTATGCGCATCATACTGATGCGCATTTCTTTTTCTGGTATTATCGCGCTATTCAATTTTTTATTTATGAAATGTGCCGAACTCACGGATTTAAAGTGGGCTTATGTACGGCACATAAGCGGAGAGTAGTTTAAGTATGATGGACCGATTACGCGAAGGCGTTAACAGCATCGCGGTTAAAATTATCCTAGGGCTTATCATCCTATCGTTCGTATTTGCAGGTGTTGGTAGTTACATTGTAGGTGGCTCAAATAACTCTGCGGCGAAAGTAGGCAATGTTGAAATTGGTCGTGGTGAGTTCGAACAGGCTTACCAAAACGAACGTAATCGTATGCAAGCTCAGCTTGGTGATTACTTCTCAAATCTATTGGCTGACCCAAGCTATGTAGAGTCTTTCCGTAAATCAGTTCTTGATCGTATGGTCAATGACTTGCTTCTAGAGCAACACGCAGAGTCGCTAGGGCTGCGCGTAAGCGACACTCAAGTTCGTACCATGATTCTAGAAATGCCTCAGTTCCAAGTTGATGGCAAATTTGATCAAGAAATCTACCAGGCTGCGCTACGTCGAGCTGGCTTCTCAGCAGATAGCTTTGCAGAATATTTACGCCGTGACCTAGTGCGTAATCAACTGATGACCGCAATTCAAGGTAGTGATTTCTCATTGCCGGGTGAAGTAGAAGCTCAAAGCAAGTTACTGACCCAAACTCGTGATATCAAAAAGGTTACCCTTTCTCTGGCAGACTTTGCAGCTAAAGCAGAGTTATCAGAAGAAGAGATCAACGAATATTACCAACTAAACCCTGAGCGTTATACGCGCCCAGAGCAAGTTAAAGTAGCTTACGTAGAATTATCAGCTCAAAAGCTAAAAGAAAACATTGAGATTTCTGACGAGCAAGCTGAAAAATACTATCAAGAGCACATCGATAAATACTCTTCAGAAGAGCAGCGTCGTGTAAGTCATATCCTAATTGAGGGTGATGATGAAGCTAAAGCGCAAGCCATCCTAGATGAGCTCAATGCAGGTGCGGATTTTGCTGCACTGGCTGAAGAGAAATCTGATGACTTCGGTAGTGCATCTGAAGGCGGTTCTTTGGGTTGGATCGAACGTGATGTGATGGATCCTTCATTCGAAGAAGCTGCGTTTGCGCTTAAAAATGTGGGTGATATGACAGGTCTTGTTAAATCAGACTTTGGCTACCACATCATTAAACTTGATGAGCTCAAAGATTCAGTTGCGAAATCGTACCAAGAAGTTGCAGAGGAAGTTAAACAAGAGCTACGAGACCAGCAAGCCGTTGATCAATACTATGCGCTTCAAAGTGAACTAGAGAAAGTGGCGTTTGAGTATCCGGATTCACTAGATGAAGCTGCGAAAGCAATCAGCGCTAAGATCGAGACAACAGACTTTATCTCTCAAGTAGACGCTCCTGAGCTTTTGAATGCCCCTGCGGTATTACAAGCGATTGTAAGTCCTGAAGTGAAAGAAGATGGTCTCAACTCAGAAGTGATTGAAGTTGCCCCTGAGCATGTCGTTGTTGTCCGTGTTGAAGATAGCCGCAATGAAACGGTTCTACCGTTGGAGCAAGTTCGTGCTGACGTTACTAAGTCACTTGCCAATGTGAAAGGCGAGCAAGCCGCTATCGAACTCGCTCAAAACCTAGTTGCTGAACTTAAGCAAGGTAAGCAAGAGCTATTGGCTGAGAGTGGTTTGTCATTCGGTGAGATGGAAACACTAGACCGCAGTTCACCATTTTCAGACGTTGTTTTCTCAATGGCGAAACCTGTCGATGGCGAAAAGGAGTTTGCTCAGGCGAAAGACCTCAATGGTGATGTGGTCGTGGTTGAGCTTGTTAATGTCGCATCAAAGTTTGACCCGCAATACAACCAGCAGATTGGTGCACAACTGACACAAGTGAATGCTCAGCAAGACCTTTCTGGCTTGATCAGCATCCTGCGCAAGACTATCGATATCGAATATTACATTGTGACGCAATAATCAGCTCAAATGTAATTGATATATCTATATTAACGGACTGCATCAGCAGTCCGTTTTGTTTTAATGTTTACATGGTTTTCTTTTGGTGATGAGTGGTTAGTCTGGGCCTGCACATAAGTAAACAAGGAAACTAAAATGTTAAAACAACTACTGCTAGTTACTCTTCTACTATCATTTCCTGCCATCACCCAAGCTGAAGACGCTAGCACCGATGCCAAGTATCAAGGTATCGAGATCACGGTTAACATCAACCAAGCCAGTGCTGAGGAGCTCGCCGACCTGTTGTTAGGCATCGGATTGGCGAAGGCTCAGGCAATCGTCGAGTTCCGTCAGCTCAATGGTCACTTCACAAGTGCCGAGGATCTCGAGAAAGTCAAAGGTATTGGTGCTGCAATTGTGGCGCAGAACCGAGACCGAATTAAGCTATAAACTGATTGGAGAGCGCCTTGGCGCTCTTTTTTACGCATACGACAAATCCTGCCTAGAACCTGTGGGCATTTCCCTCTATAATTCCACGCCGAAACAAGGTCAACGAGTCGAACGTTGATCAGAAAACAACACGGAGTAAAACATGTCGTCTCATACACCGGTAGTAACCGTTGATGGACCAAGTGGTGCCGGCAAGGGCACACTTTGTATGCTGCTTGCAAAAAAACTAGGGTTTCATTTACTAGACTCTGGCGCTATCTATCGTGTCTTAGCTCTAGCTGCAATTCATCATGGCGTTGATCTTGAATCGGAAGATGCGCTGGTTCCTTTGGCGACCCATTTGGATGTACAGTTTGTGGCTGAAGGCGAGCTGGTCAAGGTTATCCTTGAAGGCGAAGATGTTTCTCGTGAACTGCGTAAAGAAGAAACGGGCATGGCTGCATCAAAGGTCGCTGCTTTACCGCGTGTTCGTGAAGCCCTTTTGCGTCGTCAGCGTGCTTTTGCAGAAGGTCAAGGTTTGGTGGCTGATGGTCGTGACATGGGGACGGTTGTTTTCCCTCAAGCTGAAGTGAAAATCTTTCTGGACGCAAGTGCTGAAGAGCGAGCAAGTCGCCGTCTTAAACAGTTGCAAGGCAAGGGGTTAGATGTTAAATTTGACGACCTTTTAAGCGAGATCCAAGAGCGTGACGACCGAGATCGTAACCGCCCAGTAGCGCCATTACGCCCTGCTGAGGATGCGCTTTTGCTAGATTCTACTACGATGAGTATCGACGAAGTGGTAGAAAAGGCACTACAATATATCGAATCTAAGCTAGTAGCCTAGGCTGCTAGGTAAGAACGTTGGTCGCAAGGATGATGACCGGCGAAGTTAATAACCCCATGTGGTAGGACACCCGTGGACGTTTAATTTATTGAAGATTAAATAATGACTGAATCTTTTGCTCAACTCTTTGAAGAGTTTCTAAACGAGACTGAATTCCAACAAGGTACTATCGTTAAAGGTACTGTAGTAGCTATCGAGAACGGTTTTGTTCTTGTTGACGCTGGTCTTAAGTCTGAGTCTGCTATCCCTGCTGAACAGTTCAAGAACGCTGCTGGCGAACTTGAAGTTGAAGTTGGTTCTGAAGTAGACGTGGCTCTAGACGCTGTAGAAGACGGTTTCGGTGAAACTCAACTTTCTCGTGAGAAAGCGAAGCGTCACGAAGCTTGGATCGTACTTGAGAAAGCTTGTGAAGAAGCTGAAACTGTTGTTGGTATCATCAACGGTAAAGTTAAAGGCGGTTTCACTGTTGAACTAAACGGTATCCGTGCTTTCCTTCCAGGTTCACTAGTAGACGTGCGTCCAATCCGCGATACTGCTCACCTAGAAAACAAAGAGCTAGAGTTCAAAGTTATCAAACTTGACCAGAAGCGTAACAACGTAGTTGTTTCTCGTCGTGCAGTTATCGAATCTGAGAACAGCGTTGAGCGTGATGAGCTTCTAGAGACTCTACAAGAAGGCGCAGAAGTTAAAGGTATCGTTAAGAACCTTACTGACTACGGTGCGTTCGTAGATCTAGGCGGTGTTGACGGTCTTCTACACATCACTGACATGGCTTGGAAGCGCGTTAAGCACCCTTCTGAGATCGTTAACGTTGGTGACGAGATCCAAGTTAAAGTTCTTAAGTTCGACCGTGACCGTACTCGCGTATCACTAGGTCTTAAGCAACTAGGCGAAGATCCATGGGTAGCAATCGCTAAGCGTTACCCAGAAGGTCACAAACTATCTGGTCGCGTTACTAACCTAACTGACTACGGCTGTTTCGTTGAAATCGAAGAAGGCGTTGAAGGTCTAGTACATGTTTCTGAAATGGATTGGACTAACAAGAACATCCACCCATCTAAAGTTGTTAATGTTGGCGACGAAGTTGAGGTTATGGTTCTTGAAATCGACGAAGAGCGTCGTCGTATCTCTCTAGGTCTGAAACAGTGTAAAGCTAACCCATGGCAATCTTTCGCTGAAGCGCAAGCTAAAGGCGACAAAGTTACTGGTAAGATCAAGTCTATCACTGACTTCGGTATCTTCATCGGTCTAGACGGCGGCATCGACGGTCTAGTTCACCTATCTGACATTTCTTGGAATGTTGCTGGTGAAGAAGCTGTACGTGAGTACAAGAAAGGCGACGAAATCTCTGCAGTAGTTCTAGCAGTAGACGCAGAGCGTGAGCGCATCTCTCTAGGCGTTAAGCAAATGGAAAATGACCCATTCAATGCTTACGTTTCTGAGAAGAAGAAAGGTGTACTAGTTAACGGTACTGTTACTGCAGTAGACGCTAAAGGTGCAACTATCGAACTTGAAGAAGGCGTAGAAGGTTACATCCGCGCTTCTGAAGTTTCTCGCGACCGCGTAGAAGACGCTACTCTAATCCTAAGTGTTGGTGACAGTGTTGAAGCTAAGTTCACAGGTGTAGACCGTAAGAACCGCGTAATCAACCTATCTATCAAAGCTAAAGATGAAGCTGAAGAGCAAGAAGCAATGGCTACACTGAACAGCGCTGATGAAGCGGCATTCGGTAACGCTATGGCTGACGCTTTCAAAGCAGCTAAAGGCGAATAATTAGTCGCTTTTAAGAAAAAGGAGCCGAAAGGCTCCTTTTTTATGTTTCATTCATGGCTAGTGGTAATACCAATCTCTGCAAGATGTTTTGTTAAATGTAGTTTTTCATTCCACACATTGTTCAATTTTTGTCTAAAATTGTAGGCAAGTGTTTGTTGGAACTGGTATTACTTACTATAATAAGTGATAAATTACTCTATGAGGGCAACTATGACTAAGTCTGAATTGATCGAAAGACTCTGTGCAGAACAGACTCACCTTTCGGCTAAAGAGATTGAAGATGCTGTAAAAGATATTTTAGAGCATATGGCTTCAACACTGGAAAGTGGCGACCGAATTGAGATTCGTGGTTTTGGTAGTTTCTCTCTTCATTTCCGCGAGCCACGTGTGGGACGTAATCCTAAAACAGGTGACAAAGTAGAGCTTGAAGGAAAATTTGTTCCTCACTTTAAACCTGGCAAGGAATTGCGTGAGCGAGTAAACATCGGTTAGTAACTCGAATTGACTGTAAAATGAGCGGCATACATAGCGTATGCCGCTTTTTTATCATTCGAATTACAGAGATAACCATGGTTTGTTTGATGCTTTTACTGCATAATCGTAGCGGCAGAACTTATCTTAGGTGATGGACTATGAAAATTATAAAAATCGTTCTTGTACTGGCCCTATTTTTGATTGCACTGGCCTTAGGCTCTCAGAATCAAGCGATTGTAACATTTAACTATTTGTTAGCTCAGGGAGAGTTCCACCTGTCCACACTGTTGGGTGGTGTGTTTATTGTTGGTTTCCTTCTGGCATGGCTAATATTTGGTAGTTTGCATCTTAAATCTCAGTTGCAAGTACGCAAACTAAGAAAACAGTTAACTAAGCTCTCTCCAGCAGCAAGTGAACCAACTCAAGGCAAAGCTTAAAAGTCGTATTAGGTAGGCTGTCACTCGATGTTAGAAATCCTGTTCTTGTTATTGCCAATCGCAGCCGCTTACGGCTGGTATATGGGTAATCGCAGCGCCCAGCAAGACAAGCAGAAACAATCCAATCAAATCTCACGTCAATATGTGACGGGTTTGAACCTGCTTTTATCGGATCAGTCTGATAAGGCGGTCGACCACTTTATTGAACTTCTCCAAGTCGATAACGAAACGATTGATACTCACCTGGCTCTCGGAAACCTATTTCGATCGAGAGGGGAAGTTGACCGAGCGATTCGTATCCACCAAAACCTCATCTCCCGTTCTGGGTTAACCATCGACCAAAAAAACATTGCTTTGCAGCAATTAGCAAAAGATTACATGGCTTCGGGTTTTCTTGATCGTGCTGAAAAAATCTTTGAGCAGTTGGTTGATGAACCGGATCACCGTGAAGCTGCGCTACAGCAACTGGTCGCTATCTATCAACAGACTCGAGAGTGGAACAAGGCGATCAATTATGCCTCTCTACTCGTTAAGATGGGTCGTAAACGAATGCGTACCAGTATTGGTCACTTTTGGTGTGAATTGGCGATGCAGGAAAAAGCGGAAGGACATGACGCTCAGGCAATGCAGTACTTCAAACGTGCATTAGCGGAAGACCCAAAGTGTGTACGAGCTTCTATCGCTTTAGGAAAACTCTATCTAGACATTGAAGACTATCGCAGCACCATTGAGTATATGGAGCGTGTCTTAGAGCAAGATAGCGATTTTGTTAGTGAGGTTCTCCCAACACTAGCGGAATGTTATCACCATCTTGGCCAAGAAGATGAGCTACTGAGCTTTTTACGCCAGTGTATCGTCAATAAAGTCGGTGTATCAGCGGAGCTAATGCTGGCTCAACTCGTTGCTCAACACGATGGTGTCGGCGCCGCTCAAGAGCTATTAACGCGACAGTTGGTAAAAAACCCTACGATGAAGGGCTTCTACCGTCTGATGGACTACCATTTAGCAGAGGCTGAAGAGGGTCGGGCAAAGGCCAGTTTAGGTACGCTACAAAAACTGGTTGGTGAACAGTTAAAAGTGAAACCGCATTATCGATGCCGTAAATGTGGTTTCTCGACCCACTCAATGTATTGGCATTGTCCCTCGTGTAAGGGGTGGGGAACGATTAAGCCAATCCGTGGGTTGGATGGTGAATAGTTTTTATGGGCTTGACCCATTACAAAATGGCAGCGGTGATCCCGCTGCTTTTTTTCGATTTATTTATAGTTAGGAGATGAAATGATCGACCAAAAAGTAATTGTTGCACTGGATTATGACAACCAAGCCGATGCACTCGCTTTTGTTGATAGAATTGACCCAAGCTCATGTCGTCTAAAAGTCGGCAAAGAAATGTTTACCTTATTTGGTCCTGACTTCGTCAAAGAACTGCACAAACGTGGCTTTTCAGTCTTCCTAGACCTCAAATTCCACGACATTCCTAACACGTGTTCGAAAGCGGTTCGTGCGGCAGCTGAAATGGGAGTGTGGATGGTTAACGTCCATGCGAGTGGTGGGGAGCGTATGATGACGGCTTCGAGAGAGATTCTTGAGCCTTATGGTAAAGATCGTCCGCTACTTATTGGTGTGACTGTACTCACCAGCATGGAGCAAAGCGACCTTGCAGGCATTGGCCTTAATATCGCGCCGCAGGAACAAGTGATTCGTTTGGCTAATTTGACAAAAAATTCAGGCCTGGATGGTGTAGTCTGTTCCGCACAAGAAGCATCAATGCTGAAAAGTGAGCTGGGTAAGGCGTTTAAACTGGTCACTCCTGGCATTCGTCCAGCTGGTGCGGCAGTGGGAGACCAGAAACGTATCATGACACCAGTCGATGCTATCGCGGCTGGCTCAGATTACTTGGTTATTGGTCGTCCAATTACCCAAGCCGCCGATCCTGCCGCAGTGTTGGCAAACATCAATGCGACACTTGTGTAAAGATTGATTGTGCTAAAAAGCCAGCATTTGCTGGCTTTTTTGTCACTCATCTAAGGCTAAATGCAACCTGGAACGCCACTGTGGAACTTGAAGTCGCTATCGGGAGAAGTAATTAGCTCTGCTTCAATCTGACCGAAGTAAGCCACTCTCTCACTGATGTCTTTGTCAGCAATCTCTTCTGCAAGCGTTAAATAGTCCTGGTAGTGACGGGCTTCTGAGCGTAAGAGAGAGACATAGAACTTGCCAATATCCTCATCCATATGCGGTGCGAGTTTAGCGAATCGTTCACACGATCGAGCTTCTATATATGCGCCGATGATTAACTTATCGATCAAGCTTTGAGGCTCATGCGTTGCCATGCTGCTAATTAATCCCTTTGCATAGCGACTCGCTTGGACAGGCTCATAGGCTATATTGCGCTTGTCCATGATTTCCAAGACTTGATAAAAATGGTGTAACTCTTCTTTAATCAGCATCACCATTTTGTCGATAAGATCTTGGCTGTAAGGCGATTCAGATTTGGCCATGATCGTTTTCGATATTTGGCTTTTCCCTTTTAATGTTTCCAGACTTCCCATTTTGCGATAGGCGAAGTTTTCGTAAGGTTTGAACCAATCTAAGAGGCTATGTGCGCTTTCCTTATCGACAGCGTACTTGCGGATTAGGTACATTGCGGACTGTCCGGCCTTGAGCTCGCAAAGGAGGTGGTCGATGAGTACCACCTTTAGGTTTTCGGGTTTGCGGGCTTCCACAACCCATGCATCGGGCGTAGAACAGTGTAAGAAGCCGTTTATCGGCTCTAACAAGGTTTGGTATTGGTTTAACTCAATCATCTTGAACAAATCTGTCAATTGAAATGAAAAAGGCCGCAACAGCGACCTTTAGAGGATGTGTAATGGCAGTTATATTACCATTTTTTCTTCTCACCAAAGAGCGCATCCATATCGTTTTTACGTTGGTCTTCTTCGATTTGGTGTAACTCTTCAGCGTTTCGAGTTTGTCTTTTCGATTCAAGGTCGTCGTACATTCCTTGAAGTTTTTCGCGTGCTTGGTTCGAATAGTTGTCATTTTTGGTGCTAAGAGCATCAAGTCCTTTACGAAGCAGTTGCACAGCCGTACCCGGTTGACCACGTACGATAGCATCATTTGAACGTTTGATGACGTTTTCAATGTTGATGCGTATCTGGATGGTTTCCAAGCGAGCATTTTCGGTAACGTAGGCCTGAGTTTCAAAGCGACCTTTGTTGTGTTCACTACGGATAGTGTCGCGAAGGCGTTTAACCAGCTTAAGCATAACAATCGCTTGCTTATCACTGCTTGGCACTTTAAAGGTTGTGCTCTCGCCACCTTGGTAATTTTGTTCAAGTTGTTTGATCTGTTGTTTGACGTGTTCGACGCGTTGTTCAAGCTGTTTATTCTTTGGATCCAGCTCATGCATACTTTGTAGTGCGTCTAAGATACGGGTGTTTAGACACACCAATAACTCCTTACTATAAGGCATATGGTGTGCGTGACCGATTAATTCTTCTGTTGCATCTATGATTTGAAGATAGCGCGAACTCTCCTGCTTCCGTGCAGTTTCAGCTTTGACTTTGTATTGAAGCATTATGTTATAGCCCAATACCAAGACAAGTAAGATGGCAACTAAAGCTATGATTAACCCTATATTCATAAATTCCGTATCTTATGTTTTATTATTTTACTGGCAAGCAAGCATACACGATTCTAATCACTCCCTGCACCTGTTTTGTATTATCGCTCAAATGTTCGATTTTATTAATGAAAAATACCAATGCAAGGTTGATTCTGCGTATTTGATTACAAAATAGCCACAAGCCTCTGCTTTTCTACGGCTTGATAACGATTGGACTATCAATTTGAACCCATAGGCGTTATAACTAAATATTATAAACTATGTTCGCTCGCTATGGGGCGTAGAGTAAGGGATTACGAGGTCGAGAATGAAATTACAACAATTGAAGTATATTGTTGAGGTCGTTAACCATAACTTAAATGTATCAGCTACTGCGGAAAGTCTGTATACGTCTCAGCCGGGCATCAGTAAGCAGGTACGTTTGCTGGAAGATGAGCTGGGCATTCAGATCTTCGAACGCAGTGGAAAACACCTTACTCAAGTGACGGGGGCTGGTGAAGATATTATTCGCATTTCTCAGGAAATTTTAGCTCGTGTCGAAAGCATCAAAGCCGTTGCCGGTGAGCATACCCATCCTGAGATGGGAACTCTCAATATCTCGACGACACACACTCAAGCTCGTTATGCGCTTCCTGACGTTATTAAAGGATTTACCGCTCGTTACCCTAAAGTATCACTCCATATGCACCAAGGTACGCCATCTCAAATGTCAGAGGCGATTGCCAAGGGTACTGCTAATTTCGCCATTGCGACGGAAGCACTGCACCTTTACCAAGATGCGATCATGCTGCCTTGTTACCACTGGAATCGTTCCATTGTTGTGCCAAAATCCCATCCTCTGGCACAGAAGGAAAAGGTGACCATTCAAGATCTGGCTTCCTATCCGTTGGTGACGTACGTATTTGGTTTTACAGGTCGCTCTGAGCTGGATACTGCGTTCAATAAATATGGCCTAACACCGCGAGTTGTCTTTACCGCTACAGACGCAGACGTGATCAAAACGTACGTGCGTATGGGGATTGGCGTTGGTGTTATTGCGAGTATGGCGATCGACAAAGAGCAAGACACTGATTTGGTCGCAATTGATGCGAGTCATATCTTTGGTGCGAGCACCACAAGTATTGGTTTCAGACGCGGCACCTTCTTACGCAGTTACATGTTCGACTTTATGGAACGTTTTGCACCGCATTTAACACGTCCAGTTGTTGAGCGGGCGTTGTCGCTTAAATCGAGTGCAGAAATCGAAGAAATGTTCAAAGATATCGACCTTCCTGTTCGTTAAGCGACTACCATCTCTAGTGACTTCCCTCTACACTACGCACACCGGGGGGAAGTCATGCATACTCAATTCAAATCACTCGATCAGTTTCTAACGCAAAATCAGCAATATTGGCGTTTTGAGGCTTTCATTTCATGTTTAGATAGCCATTTGCCCTGGAAAGAGTCTAATCCACAGCTGTGTGCTTGGTTAGACGGCTTGAGCCCAAAAGAAATTGAAGGCTATAAACAGAATAACCTAAGCCTTATTAACGCCTTAACGCCTTATCTGGCTTGTGTTGTGCAAACTTCCCAGTGGACGACATTGCCCTCTATCGACAAGCAGGGGTTAGCACTAGCGCGTGGTGTCGAAAATGGTGTCCCAGGGCGTAAGCTTGAGCAAATCCTATCCATGGGAGAGGCGGCGCTGCGCGATCACCACGGTAGCGAATGGTTAGAGTGGTGCTCAGGTAAGGGATTTCTCGGCAGAATACTCGCGAGTCAAACCCAGCATAAGGTGACCAGTTTTGAGTTTCAGCAAATGCTTTGTGATGCGGGGCAGTTTGAAGCGGACAAACACAACCTGCCGATGCATTTTGTTCAGGGCGATGCGTTGAGTCGCGATGCACAACAGGTATTTAGTTCAAGTCAGCACGCCGTCGCTCTGCATGCTTGCGGAGATCTGCATATATCGCTTCTTAACCATGCTACCGACAAGAGGCTACCAGCGATTACTTTTTCTCCCTGTTGCTATCATTTGATCGCCAATGAGCACTATCAAGCACTCTCTATCCAAGGGAAACAATCTAAGCTTGGGTTAAGCAAGTCTGAGCTGCGGGTCCCCCTTCAAGAAACAGTCACTGGCGGCGAGCGGGTGAGAAAGCACCGAATCGAAGAGATGTCATATCGTCTTGGCTTTGATCTGCTATTACGTAATGTGCTGGGATTCGAACGCTATCAACCTGTGCCAAGTATTAAGAAGTCGCAGCTTTCTCAAGGCTTTGAAGCGTTTTGTCGTTGGGCGAGTGATAGTAAAGGTATCCTTCTACCGGATGTTGATTTTAGTCATTTTGAACAATTGGGCTTGGAAAAGTATTGGCAAATGGAACGCATCAGTTTGATTCAGCAACCATTCAGGCGATGTTTGGAAATGTGGCTAGTGCTGGATAAGGGACTTTTCCTTAATGAGAACGGCTATCGCGTTCAAATCTCGGAGTTTTGCTCACGAGAGATG
Source organism: Vibrio sp. M260112 (assembly GCF_036533775.1). Classification (NCBI taxonomy): domain Bacteria; kingdom Pseudomonadati; phylum Pseudomonadota; class Gammaproteobacteria; order Vibrionales; family Vibrionaceae; genus Vibrio; species Vibrio sp. M260112. Next base: position 40,975 of record NZ_JATABH010000021.1, read on the forward strand.
ACTCCCCGTAACATACTGATTCATGCTGTGAAAGTGTAGATAGCAAGGTGGCGTCTCTTTTTGTTACTCCAATGTTAAAACGTGCTTTTCTTTTGTACAGCTTGCTGGTAATAATAATTGATGTGCACATAAAGTGTGCAATTTATAAATACAAAACAGAACTTCACACAACATATTATTGCTTATACCAGCGCCATTAATTGTGTACTCAGGTTATTGCTAGGCAGAAGGGACTGAGAGCACCGTACCAGTGGCGGTTACTTTGTCATTCTTATGGCGTCATCACCGTAATTTAGTGATTGCACTCTTGGCCTCGAAGAATGTTTAGATAGTCAGTGGCGTTGGTACGACATCAAGGAGTCAAGATGAAAGCAGGAAAAGCTATTGCGACCGCCGTTCTCACAGGTGTTACGTTACTCTCATCAACCAGTATCATGGCAAAAACGGCTAAGGTAGCCGTATCACAAATTGTCGAGCATCCCGCGCTAGACGCCACTCGCCAAGGTCTAATCGACGGGCTAAAAGCCAAAGGTTACGAGCAAGGCAAAAACCTAGAATTCGATTACAAAACTGCACAGGGCAATCCTGCTATTGCGGTTCAGATTGCGCGTCAATATGTGGGTGAAAAACCGGATGTTTTAGTTGGTATCGCGACTCCTACTGCCCAAGCACTCGTTTCAGCTACTCGTACGATCCCAGTTGTATTTACCGCGGTTACTGACCCAGTTGGTGCGAAGTTAGTTAAGACATTGGAACAACCAGGTAAGAACGTGACTGGTCTATCCGATCTCTCTCCCGTCAGTCAGCATGTTGAATTGATCAAAGAGATTCTTCCACAGGTCAAATCTATCGGCGTGGTATTCAACCCAGGTGAAGCGAATGCGGTAACGTTAGTAGAACTTCTAAAACGCAGCGCACAAGAGCAGGGCATTCAAGTTATCGAAGCGACGGCTCTGAAAAGTGCTGACGTGCAATCTGCTACGCAAGCTATCGCAGCGAAGTCAGATGTGATTTATGCGCCAACAGACAACACGGTAGCAAGTGCGATTGAGGGTATGATTGTTGCGGCTAATCAGGCCAAGACACCAGTATTGGGTGGTGCGACTTCATACGTAGAAAAAGGCGCAATTGCGAGCTTAGGATTTGACTACTACCAAGTGGGTGTTCAAACCGCGGATTATGTTGCAGCGATCATTGAAGGTGCAGCGCCTGGTTCGCTTGATGTCAAAGTGGCAAAGGGCTCAGATCTGGTTGTTAACCAAAGCGCTGCGACCAAACTTGGTGTTGTGATTCCACAGTCTGTACTAGACCGTGCGACAAGCGTGAAATAAACCAATCCCCCAAGCAACCTCGTTGCTTGGGGGTGTGAGTCTTTAGCAGAAAAGGGAGTTGTTATGTCTGCTTTTGCATTTTTTGGCGCTTTGGAAATTGGCTTACTGTATGGTCTCGTAGCCCTCGGCGTTTATCTCACCTTTCGCGTGCTTGATTTTCCTGACTTAAGTGTAGATGGTAGCTTTCCTATGGGAGCCGCCGTTGCAGCTACTGCAATTGTTGCCGGTATCAATCCGTGGTTGGCGACCTTGATGGCGATCGTAGCGGGTGCTGCGACTGGCTGGGTGACCGCGTTTTTAGCGGTTCGCTGTGGAATCCTCCATCTTTTGGCATCGATATTAACGATGATCGCGGCTTTTTCTATCAATATCCGCATCATGGGTAGACCAAACTTAGCTTTGCTTGGTGAGGACACTATTCTGACCCCGTTTGAGGCGTACGGCGATCCTATGTTAGTTCGCCCACTGTTGGTCGGCATATTGGTGTTGGTTTCTGCCTGGCTGGTGGTACGTTTACTTAACAGCGACTTCGGACTAGGCCTACGTGCGACGGGAGTCAATGCCCGCATGGTTTCAGCGCAAGGGGCGAGCACATCCTTTTATACCTACTTTGGTCTGGCGTTATCCAATGGTTTTGTTGGCTTTGCTGGGGCTTTGTTTGCTCAAACGAACAGCTTTGCTGATGTGACTTCTGGTGTCGGGACTATCGTGGTTGGTTTGGCTGCGGTGATACTCGGTCAAACGCTTATTCCAGGAAGAAAAATATGGGTGGCTGTTGTTGCAGTTATCGTCGGTTCAGTGCTCTACCGTCTGGCGGTAGCATTTGCACTCAGTTCAGGGATGTTCGGATTGCAAGCCTCAGACCTCAACTTGGTCACGGCAGTTCTGGTTGCAGCAGCGCTGATTGCGCCCAAGATTAAAGGTAACCTTAAATCAAAAAAGCTTAGCCCTGCGATGGAGAGCAAAAATCTATCCAAGCAGGATAAAGAGTCAGGAGAAGTAGCATGATTCGTCTAGAAGATATTCAGGTGACGTTCAATCCAGGAACCATCTTAGAAAATCGTGCTTTGCGTGGTGTTTCTCTTGAGGTTCCGGAGCACCAATTCCTAACCGTGATTGGTTCGAACGGTGCAGGTAAATCAACGCTGCTTGGAGCTGTTACTGGTGAAACGCCAATGATCGGTGGACGCGTAGTGATTGATGAACTCGATGTTACTCGTCAAACAGTGGATCAGCGAGCCAAGCAATGTGCTCGAGTGTTTCAGGATCCTTTAGCTGGTACGTGTGGAGAGTTGACGATTGAAGAGAACATGGCACTCGCATATATGCGTGGTAAAAAGAGAGGGTGGAATCTTTCTCTTTCATCTCAGCGTCGCAAACTTTTTCAGGAGCGTATCAGTATCCTAGGGCTAGGATTGGAAGACCGTTTAGGTGACAGCATTGGCCTATTATCGGGCGGCCAGCGTCAAGCTGTGAGCCTTGTGATGGCGACGCTTTCCGATAGCAAATTATTGTTATTGGATGAACATACAGCAGCGCTGGATCCACGTATGGCTGCGTTTATTATTGATTTGACAAAGAAAATTGTTTCGGAGTTCAACCTCACTGTGATGATGGTTACTCACTCAATGAAAGACGCGTTAGCTTGTGGTGACCGTACCGTGATGCTTCACCAAGGCGAGATTGTTCTCGATGTATCCGGTGAACAGCGAGCGAATATGCGAGTTCCAGATCTTTTAGAGATGTTTTCTAAGGTTCGTGGAGAAGAACTGGCGGATGATAGCTTATTGTTAAATTAACGAGTTGCTGACAAATTGCTACCGAAATATCCACCAAATCTATGAGATAATATCAATCTGGATATCTACTAAACCCATCAATTGTATTACAGTATTGATGGGTTTAGTTTTAGTGAGGAAATAGATGCAGGTTGACAGGCACTTTAGTTTAAAGTTTGTATTTTTAGCACCTATGGTTTGGTCCTTAGTCGTGCTTGCATTGACGCTAAAAAACCATTATGACACCGTTAATCGCGATATCGATGATGAATACACTCGTGTCGTTGAGGCAACTTCTCGCGCCGCTAAAGTCGTTGCCGCGATAGACTATAGCTTTTCCAACCATGATAAGAACGCAAACTTTATGCTGCTTGAACATAATCGTCGAATTGTCGAGGGCTTATGTCAGATGTGGCCGATTGACGCTCTACTGAGATCCGAAGGGCGGGATTATGACATTCCCGCTGTCGACATTAACTATATGTTGGTTGGCAGAGAAAGCCTTTGTACTCCGGGTAGTGACATCTATCAGCGAGTTTCCAACCAAGTGTCACTTGCTCCAATTTTGTCATTCTTACACGATATCGATGGGTATCTGCTAGGCATTCACTATATCGACAGAGCAGGCTATGTAATGTCTTCGCCTGATGATTATGCAAAGAGTCTGACGGTGGAATTACTCGACACCATCCAAGCTCGCCCATACTGGCACGTGACCGCCAGTAACCGAGATAAAATTACTTTGTCTGGGCCAGCCCCAATCATTGCAAGCAATGACACCATTTTGAGTATGACGATGCCAGTCTACCTAAATGATGTGCATCAGGGGATGCTGTCATTAGATATCTCTTACCAACGTCTGCTCGCAACCCAAGGCAAATTAGCGGGCGAACTGCATATCCTAAACACCAGTGACCTCTCTCCACCTGACAATGCGTTTAGGCTGAAAATGATTAACGTAGAAGGGGTAGCAAGCAACTATGCTCTCTATTATCTCTTTGATCTACAAAAAGAGATTCGCCACTTTTTCTACTTTCAACGATACAGCCTTCTAGTGACGGCCTTTATCTATGTGTTCTCTGTTGTGGTGTTATTTTTGATTAATACAAGGGTTGAGCATGGTTATTTCAGAGAGCTTGCCGCGACAGATCCTATGACAGGCCTGCTAAATCGACGTGGCTTAGAAGCGTTTTTAACCAATAACGCCCTGCACGGTCACTATATCGCGCTCGGGGTTTTCGACATTGATGATTTTAAGAAAATTAATGATAACCACGGCCATGATGTCGGCGATACCGTTATTAAATATATGGCAGAACAGATTAGCCTAGGCATTCGTAGTAGTGATGCCGCGGCTCGAATTGGCGGCGAAGAGTTTGTGATTTATATGACTGGAAACGCGATAGAGTCGCTTAAGAAAAGTATGCTCAGGGTAAGGAACGATATTTGCCAGCATTCAGAGGCGGCTGTAGAAAACGGTTTCACTGTGTCTGGTGGTGTTGAAGTGGTTGAAGCAGAAGGAGCAAGCAGCTTCGAAGTGTTATTCAAAGCTGCTGATGAAAAGCTTTATCAAGCGAAAAACGCCGGTAAAGATCAGTTGGTGTTCTAAGCTGCGACGAGTGTATCTCGGTATCGGGTGATATGCTCAACAATGGGTGCAGCTTTGTTGTAGGTGCGAATTTCTCTAAATAGCGTATCTGCTTGTGGATACTGATGACGTAAATACGCGAACCACTGCTTAACTCGGTTAGGATAGTAAAGACCTTTGTCGCCTTTCATTTCATACTGAGAATACACCAAGAGCAGTTCAACAACTTGTGACCAAGGCATCACCGCATGATCATGTTTGACCACATTGCCCAAATTCGGCACGTTGAACGCACCACGGCAGACCATTAAAGAGTCAACTCCAGTAGTGTCAATGCAGGCTTGACCATCTTGATAATTCCATATCTCACCATTGGCAATCAGCGGAATATCGAAACGTTGGCGAATTTTGTTGATGTACTCCCACTTGATTTCGCTCGCTTTGTAGCCACCCGTTTTGGTTCTGGCATGGACGGTCAATTCATTTGCCCCGGCACTTTGAATCGCGTCGACGATTTCGAAGCAGTCTTCAGGGTTGTCCCAGCCCAAACGAATCTTAGCTGTGACAGGAATATCTGAGCTAACCGCTTCTCGGCATGCTTTAACCACATTGTGAATCAACTCAGGATGTTGCAGCAATGCCGCGCCCCCTTTGCTTTTGTTGACGAGTTTAGCCGGACAGCCAAAGTTGAGGTCAATGCCTTTGGCACCAAGTTGTGCTGCACGAACGGCATTTTCAGCCATCCAGTGTGGATCTTGACCAAGCAGTTGTACATGTACAGGAACCCCAGATTTTGTCTGAGAGCCTTGTAGTAACTCTGGACACAGGCGGTGAAAGACGTGATCAGGCAAGAGTTGATCGACAACACGGACGAATTCAGTGACACACAAGTCATAGTCATTGATATCCGTTAAGATCTCTCGCATTAAGTGATCTAACACGCCCTCCATAGGCCCCAGAACTACACGCATAAATTACACCTCAGATTTAGGAGGCGTGATTTTAGAGGTATTAGCCGATAAAGTCATCCCTCAACTAAGATTGTGCAAAGCCAATGAGAAAAAAGAAAAGGCTAGCCACCAAACGTTGAGACTAGCCGTGACGGGAACAGTAGCAAAAATTTCAGCAAGGTATGGTCATCGAATCAGGGAGGGAAGTCTCGAAGTGACCGCAGACCTTGCATAGGGTTATAATGTCGCTAAACAACGATTAACACTAGAACAAGAAAATGAAGTATCAAATTCTGACACTCGAAGACTCAATTACTGCCGAATCACCACTCTTTATTGAAGGCTTAACGCTCGCGGCCAATATGGCAACCAAACCTTTAGCCCCAGAAAGTTGGCTAGGGTCGGTTTTTACTGAGCGTGCATTAGAGGTGAGACCGAGTATCGAAGCGCACATTCATCAGCAATACGCTTATTTGCAGCGAGGTGAATACTCGCTATTGAACTTACTCGAACCTGAACGCCAAGCCGAACAACTGGCTGACTTCGCAGAAGGCTTTATGACCTTGTGGCCGACTGTCGAAGAGCAGTGGATGGAGACCAGTGTAGGAGATGGAACACTGCGTATGCTTCAGGCGATGTTAACGACGTTTATGTTAGCGGTTGATGAAGAGCAAACTCGCAGTCAAATGCAAGCGTCGGGCATTGAAACCCCACCGTTACTGAGTGACTTTATTGACCAAATAGACCTGATGATTGCTGAAGTAGCGCAAGCCGCTGATGCAGCAATGACAGGTGCCAAAGCTCAAAGCGTTAACCCATACAAAAACATTGGTCGTAACGATGAATGTCCGTGTGGGAGCGGTAAAAAATTCAAGCAGTGCTGCGGAAAATAAACAAAATTGATCGAACAAAGTTAACCTTGTTCGGTCATATTAGAACGAATTAGAAGTTATAAGTGGTACGTACGCGACCAATTAGGGTAACAATCGAATGAAAAAATTTGCTGTATTACTAATGATGAGCTTTTCCGTTATGGCTGCGCCTAAAGATGAGCTTAGCCAACGACTACAAATGAACGATGGATTCAGTGCTGATTTTTCTCAACAGCTGATCAGCCCTGAAGGCGACGTTGTGATGGAAGGTCAGGGTAATGTAGAGATCGCACGTCCGAGTCTATTTCGTTGGACGACAACCGCTCCGGACGAAAATGTCTTGGTGTCTGATGGTAAGAGCCTGTGGTATTACAGCCCATTCATTGAACAAGTGAGTATCTATTGGCAAGAGCAAGCAACAGAGCAAACCCCCTTTGTTCTTCTGACTCGCAATCGCGCGAGCGACTGGGATAACTACAAGGTTGAACAACAAGGGAATACCTTCACCTTAACGCCAACCGCAGCGGACAGCAATCAAGGTCAATTTAAGCTAAAAATCGACCCTCAAGGTAAGGTGGAAGGGTTTAGTGTGGTTGAACAAGATGGCCAGCAAAGTACGTTTACGTTCAACAATGTCCACCTTGGCAAACCAAGTGCTGATCGTTTTACGTTCGCTATTCCACAGGGTGTAGAGGTCGATGACCAAAGGAACTAAGTGTGAGTAACTACACGTTAGACTTTTCGGGGGATGAAGACTTTCGCCCCCTTGCTGCCAGAATGCGCCCTCAAACACTCGAGCAGTATATTGGTCAGCAACATATTCTTGGCCAAGGCAAGCCGCTAAGACGTTCTCTAGAAGCTGGGCATATCCACTCGATGATTCTTTGGGGACCGCCGGGTACAGGAAAAACCACTCTCGCTGAAGTGGCTGCCAATTATGCTAACGCAGAGGTTGAGCGTGTCTCGGCCGTCACTTCGGGTGTAAAAGAGATCCGTGCTGCCATTGACAAAGCTCGTGAGTATAAACTGGCAGGTCGACGCACCATCTTGTTTGTTGATGAGGTACATCGCTTCAACAAATCCCAGCAAGATGCGTTTCTCCCTCATATCGAGGATGGTACGGTGACCTTTATTGGCGCAACAACCGAAAACCCCTCTTTTGAACTCAATAACGCCTTGCTATCACGTGCCCGCGTTTACAAACTGACGTCGTTGGCCAAAGAAGATATCCGTCTGGCGCTTGAACAAGCCATTAATGACGAAGAGCGTGGTTTAGGTGGGGTAGAGGCTGAATTTGTCGACAACGTTCTCGATCGTTTATCTGAACTTGTCAACGGTGATGCCCGCATGTCCCTAAACTACCTTGAGCTGCTGTATGATATGGCTCAAGAAGACGCGCAAGGTAAAAAACAGATCACTTTGGCTTTGTTGGCGGAAGTGGCCGGGGAGAAGGTCTCTCGTTTCGACAACAAAGGAGACATCTGGTACGACTTAATTTCAGCGGTACATAAATCAATTCGAGGTTCCAACCCCGATGCCGCACTCTATTGGTCTGCTCGGATGATTGCAGCTGGCTGTGACCCTTTGTACATTGCTCGCAGGCTGTTGGCTATTGCGTCAGAAGATATTGGTAATGCCGACCCGCGTGCTATGCAGGTAGCCCTATCAGCATGGGACTGTTTTACACGAGTGGGGCCAGCCGAAGGCGAACGCGCGATTGCTCAGGCCATTGTCTATTTAGCATGCGCGCCAAAGAGCAATGCCGTCTATACCGCTTGGAAGCAAGCTCTGGCCGATGCGCATAACTTACCTGAGTATGAAGTGCCGCCTCATCTTCGTAATGCTCCCACCAGCCTGATGAAAGATCTTGGTTATGGCGCCGAGTATCGTTATGCCCACGATGAGCCAGGAGCGTATGCGGCCGGTGAGCAATATTTGCCACCAGAAATGTCGGGAAAAACTTACTACCAGCCAACCAATCGCGGCTTAGAAACTAAAATTGGCGAAAAGTTAGATTACTTGGCTAGTTTAGACGCAAAAAGCCCACAAAAACGCTATGAATAAGCGTCCATTTTAGATACATTTATTCGGTTAATATTTTTAGCGCTTGAGCATGAAGCTTGAGCGCGATTTCACTACTAAAAAAAGCATAGGATTAACAATGCTGGATTCTAAATTACTTCGTACAGAGCTGGATGAAACAGCTGCAAAACTAGCACGTCGTGGCTTTAAGCTAGACGTAGAGACAATCCGTACACTTGAAGAACAACGCAAGTCCATTCAAGTAGAAGTTGAAAATTTACAATCCACGCGTAATTCCATCTCCAAGCAGATTGGCCAGAAAATGGCAGCTGGCGATAAAGACGGTGCAGAAGAAATCAAGAAGCAAATCGGTACACTTGGTAGCGATTTAGACGCGAAAAAAGTCGAACTTGACGCGGTAATGGCGAAACTTGATGAAATTACTCTATCGGTTCCTAACCTGCCTGCAGATGAAGTGCCAGACGGTAAAGATGAAAATGACAACGTAGAGATTTCTCGTTGGGGTGAACCAAAAACTTACGACTTCGAATTGAAAGATCACGTTGACCTAGGTGAAATGGGCGACGGTCTTGATTTTGCGAGTGCCACTAAGATTACGGGTGCACGCTTTATCGTGATGAAGGGGCAGTTTGCTCGTCTTCACCGCGCAATTGCTCAGTTCATGCTTGATCTTCACACTGAAGAGCACGGCTACACAGAAATGTATGTGCCTTACCTAGTAAACTCTGACAGCCTATTTGGTACTGGCCAGCTACCTAAGTTTGGTAAAGACCTCTTCCACACAGAGCCGCTAGAAGAGAAAGTGAACGACGAAGAACCACGTAAACTGTCGCTTATTCCAACTGCGGAAGTTCCTGTTACTAACATGGTTCGTGACACGATTACTGACGAAGCAGATCTGCCACTTAAAATGACAGCTCATACGCCATGTTTCCGTTCAGAAGCGGGTTCTTATGGTCGTGACACTCGCGGTCTTATTCGTATGCACCAATTTGACAAAGTTGAATTGGTACAAATCACTAAGCCGGAAGACTCAATGGATGCACTTGAAGAACTCACCGCTCATGCAGAGAAAGTTCTTCAACTGCTAGAACTTCCTTACCGTAAAGTGGTTCTGTGTACTGGTGATATGGGCTTCGGTGCTCGTAAGACTTACGACCTTGAAGTTTGGGTTCCAGCGCAAGAGACTTACCGTGAAATCTCATCTTGTTCAAACATGTGGGACTTCCAGGCTCGTCGTATGCAAGCGCGTTTCCGTCGTAAAGGCGAGAAGAAGCCTGAGCTTGTTCATACACTAAATGGCTCTGGCCTTGCTGTAGGTCGTACAATGGTTGCGATTCTGGAGAACAACCAAGAAGCTGATGGCCGTATCGCAATCCCAACTGTACTTCAGAAGTACATGGGCGGCGCAACGCACATCGGTTAATCGCGAGCGATATATAAAGCAAAAGGCGACTGATACAGTCGCCTTTTTTGTACCTGCGGGAAATAAAAAAGCCGACATAAGGTCGGCTTTGCAGGGCTATGAGCGATTGAGTTTAGATACTCATTTCACCGCGAAGCACTTGCTGCATCTTAACCTTAACTTGTTCGTAGCTTAGACCTTGGCTTAAAAGGTAATGCAGTTTCGCGAGCGCCGCTTCTGGCGTCATATCATAGCCACTGATCACGCCAGCTTCTGCTAAGGCACAACCCGTTGCGTAACCGCCCATATTGACTTTACCAGCGAGACATTGAGTCAGGTTGACGACGAGAACGCCACGCTGTGAAGCCTCTTTGAGGTGATTGAGTAGCTCGGGATTTTGCGGAGCATTACCGACACCGAACGTCAGCAAAATCATTGCATTGACAGGCTGAAGCAACGTGTTGCGAATGACTTCGTGAGAAATTCCTGGGTACATAGTAATCACGCCGATAGGCTGTGGTGTAATGTCGTGAACTTTAAACTCGCCTTCTGGTTTCTTACCGACTTCAATCTCACTGCTGATTTGAATATTGATACCCGCTTCTAGCAGTGGAGGTAGGTTTGGTGAAGTGAAGGCGTTAAAGCCATCAGCGTGAGATTTCGTACTGCGGTTGCCACGCATGAGCTTGTTGTTAAAGAACAGCGTCACTTCGTTAATCGGGTAATTCGCAGCAATATGCAGGGCATTTAGCAGATTGGCTTGACCGTCAGAGCGCAGTTCAGCCAATGGAATTTGAGAGCCAGTGACAATGACAGGTTTACCCAAGTTTTCCAGCATGAACGATAGTGCAGATGCAGTATATGCCATGGTGTCGGTGCCATGCAGGATCACGAAACCATCGTACTTGTCGTAGTTATCACGGATATCATCCGCGATTTGTTGCCAATCTGCAGGTGTCATATCTGACGAGTCAATCAGAGGATCATACTCGTGGATAGTAAACTCAGGCATTTCTGGTCGATGAAACTCTGGCATGCTAGCGAGTTGTTTCTCCATGAAGCCAGCGATAGGAACATAGCCGTGATCATGGGATTTTTGCATACCAATGGTACCGCCGGTGTATGCGATATAAATATGTTTTCTTGCCATTGCTTTGAAACCAGTTAATTGTAGGGGGAACAGAGCGGGGAATTATATCTTAATCTAGGCCAATAAAAAGGGGGATTCCGCACAGGAATCCCCCCTAAATCATCTGGTCGGTTTAGTCACCATGCTGTGAAGCGAAGCTATTGAACCTGACAGTTTAGGCAGAAAGCGTATTGCCCTTTTGGATCATTGAAGCTTTGCAGCATATTCGTATCTTGCAGCACTTGTTTAGCGACGGGTTGGAGTGCTTGCGGCAGCATCGTCGTCGCGTCAATCCCTAAGTGGACACTGACCTGATTCATGAAATCTTGAATAAACTGCTGAGCTGGAGACAGTGGCTCTTCAACCCAATAGAGATTGTATTGCTCAACTTTAGCCAGTTCCGCTGCCAATGCGACTGCGTCATCAAAGTCACCAATTTTATCGATCAAACCGAATTCCAATGCATCTTGACCTGTCCAAACGCGACCTTGAGCTACCTCATCCACTTTGTCTATAGGCATTTTACGTGATTGACTCACCAGACCGATAAAACGGCTATAGCCATGTTCGATCCCCATTTGGAACGCTTGGGATGCGCCATCTGAAAGACCGGTAGTGATACCGACATCAGAGAAAGGTGAAGTACCGATACCATCGGTATAGATACCCAGTTTGTTAAGACCTTTTTCAAACGTCGTTAGCACACTGAAGATGCCTATTGAACCCGTTAAGGTTGTCGGTTGTGCCATGATGCGATCTGCACTCATTGAAATCCAATAACCCCCTGAAGCGGCAAGGCTCGACATCGATACAACGACAGGTTTGCCTGCTTCTTTTAGAGCTTCGACTTCGTTGCGAATGACTTCTGACGCAAATGCGCTGCCTCCAGGGCTGTCAACACGCAGTACAACGGCTTTCACTTTGTCATTATTGCGTGCTTGGCGCAGTAGGGCAGCAACTGTATCGCCCCCAACAGTGCCGCGTGGTTGTGAACCATCCATAATGGCACCACTTGCCACCACAATCGCGATATCATTAGAAGCTAGGTTGAATTTAGGTGTTATTGTCAACTGGTACTCATAGAAGTCGACATAGTTATAGCTGTCTTCTCCGTTGCTACCAAAAACATCGACAAGCTCTTTTCTTACTTGCTGGCGTGTCGCCAGTTGATCGACTAGGCCGACATTTAGCGATAACGAAGCGAGATCACCATTGTTTGCTTTAAGCAGAGCGAGAAACTCGTTCATATCAGGATTGAGTGTTTTGGCATCAAGCTGACGATTGGCCGCGACATCATCAATATATGCCCCCCAAAGTTGCCCTAACCAGCGAGAGGCGGACTCTTTTGCCTCTTTCGACATATCGTCACGTACAAAGGGTTCTATGGCAGACTTATAGGTGCCAACACGGAATACATGGGTATTAACGTCGAGCTTTTCTAAAAGAGATTTGTAGTAAAGTGAATAGGCGCTATAACCTTTCAACATCACGGCACCATCAGGTGCTAGGTAGATCTTATCTGCATAGCTAGCGAGATAGTATTGACTCTGATTGTACATGTCGCCTACCGCGTAGATTGGCTTTCCAGAGGCCTTAAACTCATTCAATGCCTTAGCGATGTAGCGCAGTTTAGTCAGATTGGTTTCTGGCATATCGCGCAGCGCGAGAACGATACCACTGATTTGTGAGTCATCTTTTGCACGTCGAATGGTTTCAACAATATCAAATAGGACGTTTTCTTTCGGTAAGCTCTGGCCAAACAAAGAACCTGTCAACGAATCCATTGGATTGACATAAGTTGCCTGTTCAACAATTGGACCAGAAATATTGACGATCAGCGCGGACTCTTTAGAAACCGTCGGCACAGGCGATTCGGCATTGGTATAGATGAAATAAATAATACCGATACTGGCCAGAAAAATCAGGTTGACGAGGGCAAGACGAATAAAAGTGATCAGTTTCCAGATCCCTTTGAAAAACATGCCAACAAACTTAAAAATACTCTTCATTTTTTCTCCGCTGCGAATCTCGCAGGTTAGGGCTTATCCAATGTAAGACCTTAGAATTCAAGATATAGTTATATCCTACTTAAACTAGTATACCCAAACAACCGTAAGATTGATCGGTGTTACAAAAATGTAAACGGGTGTTTGATTTTTATTTAATGACTTCGTATTCTGGTCAGACCACAATAAAAATAGAGTAAAGTGATGTCTTCCATGTATCCAAACCTACTAAAACCACTAGACCTCGGATTTACCCAATTGAGAAACCGAGTGTTGATGGGCTCAATGCACACGGGGCTCGAAGAACAAAAAGAAGGTCTCGGCAAGCTTGCTGCGTTCTACGAAGAGAGAGCGAAGGGTGGAGTAGGCCTAATCGTTACCGGAGGCTTTTCGCCAAACTTACGTGGTCGACTGCATCCATTTAGTGCTGAGTTTAGTAAAGCCAAACATGCTAAAGCGCATAAGGTCGTGACTGAAGCGGTTCACAAGCATGGTGGCAAAATCGCATTACAGCTATTGCATGCCGGTCGTTATGCAATGCATCCCTTTGCTCAAAGTGCTTCCTCAATTAAAGCGCCAATCGCACGTTTTGCACCGAGTGAAATGAGCACGCGTCAAATCAACAATACCATCGAAGCGTTTGCTAAGAGTGCTGCTTTAGCGGTTGAAGCGGGCTATGATGGTGTTGAAGTGATGGGTTCAGAAGGCTATCTCCTAAACCAGTTTATCTGTAAACGAACCAACACTCGCTACGATGAATGGGGCGGTAGCTATCAGAATCGTATCCGTTTCCCATTGGAAGTCGTCAAAGCGATTCGTAAAGCCGCAGGGCAAGAATTTATTATCATCTTCCGTCTTTCTATGCTCGACTTAGTGGAGGAGGGCAGTACCTTTGATGAAGTGGTTGAGTTAGCGCAGGAGCTTGAAAAAGCGGGTGTGACCATTATCAATACTGGTATTGGTTGGCATGAAGCAAGAATTCCTACTATCGCGACTCAGGTACCACGTGGGGCATTTACTTGGGTCACTGAGAAAGTTCGTCCACATGTCAATGTGCCGATTATTACCTGTAACCGTATTAATACCCCTGAAGAAGCGGAATCGATTCTCGCCAATGGCCATGCCGATATGGTCTCAATGGCAAGACCGTTCCTAGCGGACCCTCATTTTGTCATTAAGGCAGAACAGAATCAGTCGCAATTTATTAATACTTGTATTGGTTGCAACCAAGCGTGCCTCGACAACGTGTTCAAAGGTAAACGCGCAGGGTGCTTAGTCAACCCTCTTGCTTGCCGCGAAACAGAGCTGGTGGTCAAACCGGCTGAGGTGAAAAAGAACATCGCCGTGGTTGGCGCAGGGCCCGCGGGTCTAGCCTGTGCTACGACACTAGCGGAAAGAGGCCACAGTGTTGATCTGTTTGAGCGTAATGACCGAATTGGTGGACAGTTCCGTCTGGCGATGCAGATCCCGGGTAAAGAAGAATTTAGAGAAACGATTCGTTATTTCGCTAACAGGATAGATCAAACTGGAGTGAAGCTTCATCTTGATACAGAAGCTAACTATGATCTGCTCGCTGAGTATGATGAAGTCGTGATGGCGTCGGGTGTTGAACCACGCAAAGTCAATATTGAAGGCATTGATACGCCAGAAAAAGTGATCGACTATCAAACATTGATCAAAGAGAAGAGCTTTGTTGGCAATAAGGTAGCGATTGTTGGTGCCGGAGGCATTGGTGTCGATGTTGCGACTATGCTGACTGAACCCAATGGGCACAATCTTGACGATTGGCTGCATGAATGGGGTATCGACAAGGAAATTTCTCATCCGGGGGGCCTTTACCCGTATCCTGAATCGTTGAGTGATAAAACCGTATGGGTATTACAGCGTCGTAAGGGTCGTGTAGGTAAAGGTCCGGGTAAAACGACCGGTTGGATTCACAAGCGTACTTTAGAAAAGCGTGGTGTAAATCTACTCGGTGGAGTGAACTATGAGAAAATCGATGAACAAGGCCTTCACATTAGCGTTGATGACAAAAAACAGTTACTTGATGCAGATACTGTGATCATCTGTGCAGGGCAAGAATCGGTACGTCCTTTTGAAACTCAATGGGAACAGTTTGGTGACAAGCTGCATGTTATCGGCGGCGCAGACTATGCGGGTGAGCTTGACGCGGTAAGAGCGATTAAGCAGGGTGTAGAGCTGGCGGTTAAATTATAAGCCAGAGAGTGAATAGATAAGGCCTCCAGTTGGAGGCCTTATTTGTTATCGCTTGAATTACAAAATGACGGTTTTGTTGCCGTAGACAAATACGTGATCGTTTAACACTTTATTGAGTGCTTTACTTAGGACATTTTTCTCTACATCGCGGCCTGCTTGCGCCATGTCTTGAGCACTGAAATTGTGGTCTACAGGTATCACGTCTTGTTTGATGATAGGGCCTTCATCCAGATCATTCGTCACAAAGTGCGCCGTAGCACCAATGATCTTAACGCCACGTTCATACGCTTGCTGGTATGGCTTCGCACCGATAAAGGCAGGAAGGAAACTGTGGTGGATATTGATGATCTTATGGTGGTACTTCTCAACAAATGATGGCGTTAACACGCGCATGTATTTCGCCAACACTAAGTAATCTGCTTGGTATTGGTCGATCACTGTAAGTAGCTTTTGCTCGTGCTCTTCGCGATTTAGCCCTTCATGCGATACGTGATGGTAAGGAATGCCAAACTTCTCAGTTAAACTTTGTAACGTGTCATAGTTACCAACGACAGCAGCAATCTCAACATCTAGGCTGCCATCGTAGTTTTTCATGAGAATATCACCAAGACAATGCGCTTCTTTGGTGACAAGGATAACGACACGCTTACGATTTGAGCCGATGAGCTTGCGCTTAGCGCCTTGCGGCAACGCTTGATCGAGGTCAGCGAGAAATGTCTGGTCATTGAAGTAACCTTCCAGCTCGGTACGCATAAAAAAGTGGCCGCTGGTGTTGTCGACAAATTCGTTGTTGTGAATGATATTGAGTTGGTGTTTGTAACAGATATTGGTGATCTTCGAAATAAGACCAGGGGCATCTGTACAATGTGTCAGTAGTGTTTTCTTTTCCATTTAGTTAAAACTTCCGTGAATTATTTTTTTGAATAATGAATTTTTTACGGGATTGCGAACGGTGAACTCACCCGCATTATTGAAGCTACAATTAAACTAATATCGAAATGGTTTCAACAATTAATCTGAGTTAACCGTTTGCTCAATTTAGATGTTGGTATTTTTTCTCTTATCGCGTTTTTAGGTGGTAGTTATGGATAGAGAGTTATTAGCCCGAAAATTGTACTCAGAAAGAGTGAGCGCCCTCACAGGTGGAAAGGAAGTAGACGAAGAATTACTCGACGAAATGTGGGAAAACCGTGCCTCCCCAGCGGAAGCTGCAAAAGCATTGTCCGATTGCCAGCAAGAAGGTTTCACTGGCCCTGCTTGGTTAACTCGCTACCTCAATAAACGTTAATCTATAAATTGCCTAGGGCGCGAAATCCTGTTCGCGCCTTGGCCTTAAAACTGCCATAATTACCTCCCCTTAAGATTAACGCTCTGCATTTAATGATTTCAAAAACCTTCTCTTCTGAAGGCGCATTAGGAAAAGCCATTCCCGGTTTTCAACCGCGCCAAGCACAACTCGACATGGCTGAAGTCGTTGCCAATGCAATCAAGTCGCAAGGTCAGGTTGTGGTCGAAGCGGGCACGGGTACAGGTAAAACTTTTGCTTACTTGGTTCCTGCACTTCTTAGCGGTAAAAAAACCATCATCAGTACAGGGTCTAAAAACCTCCAAGAACAGTTGTTCCACCGTGATCTGCCTTTGATGACTAATGCGCTCGGATTTTATGGTCAAGTAGCCTTACTTAAGGGACGCGCGAACTATCTTTGTTTAGATCGCCTTAGCCGACAGATGGTGGAAAGCCACAATCAGACTGCAGATCCGACGCTACTCAGTCAGTTAGTTAAAGTGCGTAGCTGGTCATCCGAAACGAAAACCGGAGATTTGGGGGATTGTGATGCTATAGCAGAAGACAGCCCTGTGATACCGACCATCACTTCTACTAACGACAACTGCCTTGGTAAAGAGTGCCCGAGCTATCAGGAATGCTTTGTGCTTAAAGCACGTAAAAAGGCGATGGATGCAGACATAGTGGTCGTCAACCATCACCTGTTTTTAGCTGATCTTGCGATCAAAGAAACTGGCTTTGGGGAATTGATTCCGGAAGCTGACGTTTTTATTTTCG
This sequence comes from Vibrio sp. M260112, assembly GCF_036533775.1. Taxonomy (NCBI): domain Bacteria; kingdom Pseudomonadati; phylum Pseudomonadota; class Gammaproteobacteria; order Vibrionales; family Vibrionaceae; genus Vibrio; species Vibrio sp. M260112. Next base: position 58,356 of record NZ_JATABH010000021.1, read on the forward strand.
ATGAGGCTCATCAGCTACCGGACATTGCCAGCCAATACTTTGGCCAATCTCTATCCAGCCGACAAGTTCATGAGTTATGCAAAGACATTGAAATCGCCTATCGAACTGAAGCGCGCGATATGCGCCAGCTACAGAAAGCGGGTGAGAAGCTCTATCAGACGGTGATGGATTTGCGCATAGCCCTTGGTGAGCCAGGGTTTCGTGGTAATTGGCGCGAAGCCATTAATTCCCCTTCGATTGGCCGAGAGTTGCGCCGACTTGAAGAGACATTGGATTTTGTTATCGAAGTACTCAAGCTTGCTTTGGGGCGCAGTCAGTTATTGGATAGTGCGTTTGAACGCGCCAATACCATCAAAGCAAGATTGGTGAGGGTTTGTGATGTCTCGATTACGGGTTACTCTTATTGGTATGAGACGAGTCCACGACATTTCAGTCTGCATATCACCCCATTAACCGTAGCCGACAAGTTCCATGAACAGATTGAGCTCAAGCAGGGAGCATGGATATTTACTTCAGCGACCTTGGCGGTGAACAACGATTTTGGACACTTTACCGCTCGGCTAGGATTGAAACCCCAAGTTCAAATGTCTTTACCAAGTCCGTTTGACTATCAAAGTCAGGCGAGGTTGTGTGTTCCCCGTTATCTGCCAGAACCGAATAGTCCGGGAATGGCCGACAAGTTAGTCACGATGCTAAGCCCTGTTATCGAGCAAAACCAAGGGCGCTGTTTCTTTCTCTGTACATCGCATAGCATGATGAAAGAGCTGTGTGAGCGTTTTCGCCAGCACCTGACGATACCTGTATTGATGCAAGGTGAAACCAGCAAACAAAAAACACTCGCGGAATTTATGGAGCTGGGGAATGCGCTGCTGGTAGCGACGGGGGCATTTTGGGAGGGGATTGATGTTAGAGGTGATGCGCTTAGCTGTGTTATTATCGACAAATTGCCTTTTACCGCACCAGATGACCCACTATTGAAGGCTCGCATTGAAGATTGCCAGCTAAAAGGGGGAGACCCCTTTGCTCAGGTTCAAATACCGGATGCAGTAATCACCCTCAAACAGGGTGTTGGGCGCCTAATTCGCGACAAGAAGGATAGGGGAGCTCTGATTATTTGTGATAATCGCTTAGTAACCCGAGACTACGGTGGGGTCTTCCTTACCAGTTTACCTCCGATACCCCGCACACGTGACCTAGCGGTGGTACAGGACTTTCTTAAACATAAGTCATGTCAAAATTAAACAAACAATCAGAGATATCAATGAGTGTAAAGATCCTTGCTCTAGATACGGCGACTGAGAACTGCTCAGTTGCTCTTTTAGTAGACGATAAAGTGTACGTGCGCAGTGAAGTTGCACCACGTGATCACACCAAGAAAATACTGCCTATGGTAGATGAAGTACTGAAAGAAGCGGGGTTAACCTTAGCGGAACTGGATGCACTTGCCTATGGACGTGGCCCGGGTAGCTTTACTGGTGTGCGAATTGGCATTGGTATTGCACAAGGTTTAGCGTTCGGCGCGGATTTACCTATGATCGGTGTGTCGACACTAGAAGCTATGGCTCAGGGAGTCTACCGTAAACACGCTCAAAGCCATGTCGCGACTGCGATTGATGCGCGTATGAATGAGGTTTATTGGGGACGTTTCACTCGTCAAGAAGATGGCACTTGGCTAACGGTCGATAGTGAGTGTGTCACGCCACCTCAGCGGGTCGCCGATAATAGTCAAGCCGATGAACAGGTATGGTTTACGGCAGGGACAGGTTGGGATGCTTACCCAGAACAACTCAATGGTCTACAGTTCAACACGCAGAAGAGTGATGTATTGTTCCCTGATGCAGAAGATATTGTTCAACTAGCAAAATTTGAACTGGCTCAAGGTAACGCAGTGGATGTCGAAGAGGCGAGCCCAGTCTACCTTCGCGATACGGTTGCTTGGAAGAAACTACCGGGTAGAGAATAACGACGTTCATCAGATAAACGGCATAAGCGGATAGTATGGTATCAATTAACGGTTTACCTCCTTCGGTCCCTGGCCCCAATAGGGCAAATAAGGCCAATAAGAAGAATGAGGTCAAAAAATCAAGTGATAAAACACCCGTTAGTCAACCGAGTAAGGTGGCGAATGCGGTGGCACATTCTATCCGCCATGTCAGCGAATCTGAACTCCATAAAGCACAAGTTCAGTACGACCTTCCGCAAGGACGAGGACGTAAGGCAATGGAGGAGTATATGAACGTTATGACGCAAGCAAAGCGTGATGAACTATCGCGATTGCTTGGTGTCGATATTTACATCTAACGTTATGGGCTTGTCTAACGCTATGTCTCTTCGTCTATTACAACCACTGTTCATCTTGGTCGGTGCAGCATTGCTGTCGGCCTGTAGTGCGTTGCCAGAAACCTTGAAATCCGATAATCCACAGCTAATCACCGATTACACGGTTTGGCAGTCTACGCATAATAGCGGCGATGAAGTGCGTCTCGGTGGTTTGGTCGCCAGCGTGACCAACCTTAAAGACACCACTCGTGTAGAAGTCGTCAACCTGCCAATTAGTGCATCGGGCAAACCGGATATTACCCAAGAGCCTCAAGGCCGTTTTGTTGCTTACATTGAGGGATTTGCTGATCCAGTGACCCTATCAACAGGGCGACTGATCTCACTACTTGGTGACTCTCAACCTAGAGAACAAGCAAAGGTAGGTGAGTATAGCTATGACTTTCCCGTAATGAAGGTCAAAGGTTATCACCTATGGAGGATTGAAGAACGTGTCATCATTCATGACTTCGACAGTTACCTATTTCCATGTCATGGGCTGTATTGTCGCGAATCTCGTTATGGGCCTAAGCAAGGCAAAGTCATTCAAGAAGTCAAATAATGCGCGTTGAACGTAGATGGAATATTGCCGATGGCCATATTGCAGCCATCGAATACGGCGGCAAAGAAACGGCTGAATTATCCGTCGTTTTTTTACATGGTTGGTTGGACAACGCGGCTAGCTTCGAAAGCGTGATGAGAGAGTTACACGCAATCAGTCCTCAGTTTCACCTTTGCGCAATCGATTTACCTGGCCATGGCCTTTCTAGCCATAAAAATGGCGGCAATTTCTACCCATTTCACGACTATATAGAGGACGTTTACCAGTTTTTGGCTAACTTGTCGCCAAACAGACTGGTACTAGTGGGTCATTCGCTTGGTGCTTTGATTGCAAGTTGCTATGGTGCCGCCTTTGCTGAGCAAATCGATGGATTAGTTCAGATAGAAGGGTACGGACCTTTGGCTGAATCATCACAAAATGCCGTTTCTCGGCTACGAGAAGGTATATTGAGTCGGCAAAGAATCCGTAGAAAACCGATGCGTGCCATGCAGTCAGTCCAAGAAGCGATAGAGCGTCGAGCAAAAGTGAACGAACTTGACGCAGAGTTGATTGCTCCCGTCGTGAAGCGCGGCCTAATCGAGATAGAAAATGGTTGGCAGTGGCGACATGACGTTAAGCTACAGAGCCAATCACTGTATCGAATGTCGCTGGAACAAGCGGCAGTATATCGCCAGCAGCTCACCCTACCTCAACAGGTTATTCTTGGTGAGCAAGGTTTCTCTTATTTGCAGTCTTTTCAGAATGATACTCCCGATTCCACTCATGTAGAGATGATCGAAGGTGGTCACCACTGTCATCTGCAATCCCCTTTTAGAGTAGCTAGCCTAATTTTTGGTTTAGTTAACAAAATTTAAACAAGTGTTTGAGTCTTTCGTGCTCAAGCAGCCCGCCTGTGCTGTAATAGACGACATTGCAAATAGAGCGTTTCACATAGTAGACAGCCAGCTAATTTTGAGGAGTTTTACCGTGGATAAACCTTGGTTATCACGTTATCCAAGTGATGTGCCAGAGCACATCAACCCAGATCAATATCCATCCTTGGTGGAGATGTTTGAACAGTCAGTACAAAAGTACGCTGACCAGCCTGCATTTATGAACATGGGCTCGGTAATGACTTTTCGCAAGCTGGAAGAGCGTAGCCGTGCATTTGCGGCTTACTTGCAGAATGAGCTGAAGTTGAAAAAAGGCGATCGTGTCGCTTTGATGATGCCTAACCTCCTGCAATATCCGGTGGCGCTGTTTGGCGTTTTACGCGCAGGTATGATCGCTGTCAATGTCAACCCTCTTTACACACCTCGTGAACTTGAGCACCAACTGAACGACTCTGGTGCGAAAGCGATTGTGATTGTTTCTAACTTTGCCAACACCCTTGAGCAAATCGTTGATAACACATCAGTGAAGCACGTTGTTCTGACCAGTCTCGGTCAAATGCTACCGCGTGCAAAAGGCACATTGGTCGACTTCGTGGTTAAGTATGTTAAAGGCATGGTTCCTAAATATGACCTACCAGGCGCAATTTCCATGCGCCAGGCGTTACACAAAGGTCGTCGCCTTCAATACGTGAAGCCATTTATGTCGGGTGACGATATTGCCTTCTTACAGTACACCGGTGGTACAACAGGAGTCGCTAAAGGAGCGATTCTTACTCACCGTAACATGATTGCCAACGTACTACAGGCGAAAGGTGCGTATGGTCCGGTTTTGTCAGAAGGCCGTGAGTTAGTCGTAACCGCATTACCGCTCTACCACGTATTTGCCTTGACGGTGAACTGTCTGCTGTTTATCGAAATGGGTGGTCAGAACCTATTGATTACCAACCCGCGCGATATTCCTGGTTTCGTTAAAGAGCTACAAAAATATCCATTTACTGCGATTACCGGTGTTAATACCCTGTTCAATGCATTGGTTAACAACGAAGACTTCCATGAACTCAACTTCAGTAATCTTAAGTTGGCAGTTGGTGGTGGCATGGCGGTTCAACGCGCAGTCGCAGACCAATGGAAGAAAACCACAGGTATTCATCTACTTGAAGGCTATGGTCTGACAGAATGTTCACCACTAGTAACGGGTAACCCATATGACCTGACTGATTACACAGGGGCGATTGGTTTACCGGTACCATCAACTGAAGTTCGTATCGTTGATGATGAAGGTAATCCTCTCGCGAATACTGAAGTTGGTGAACTTCAGGTTCGTGGTCCACAGGTCATGCAAGGCTACTGGCAACGCCCTGAAGCCACCAAAGAGGTGATCAATGCCGAAGGGTGGTTATCGACCGGTGACATCGTTAAGTTTGATGATGAAGGGCTAATCCACATTGTCGACCGTAAGAAAGATATGATTTTGGTATCTGGCTTTAACGTGTATCCAAACGAAATTGAAGATGTCGTGGCTTTGCACGGTAAGGTACTTGAGGTTGCTGCGATTGGTCAGCCACATGAAGTGTCTGGTGAACTGGTTAAAATCTATGTTGTTAAACGTGATCCTAGTTTGACTAAAGATGAGATCATCGCTCACTGTCGTCAGCACCTAACGGGTTACAAGATTCCTAAGCTTGTTGAGTTTAAGGACGATCTGCCGAAAACCAACGTAGGTAAGATTCTACGCCGTGTACTTCGTGAAGAAAACGATGCCAAGCTAGCAGAATCGCAACAAGGCTAAGTGAGTTAACTCAGCAAGCCGCAATGATTGGTGATAGAATGCCGACTATACATAGTCGGCATTTTTTATGTCGATGGAAATCGCTCATAGTGAGAAGTTAGTGAAATATCAGATTATTACTCAGTCATCACAGCTAGAAACAGTGTGTAACAGCGCTAGGGAAGCGGACGTTGTGATGTTGGATACCGAATTTGTGCGCACTCGCACCTATTATCCACAGCTAGGTTTGATTCAACTTTTTGATGGAGAAAACCTGTCGCTCATTGACCCCACGGTCATCGATGACATGACGGCGTTTGTCCAGTTACTGCAAGATACGTCAGTGCTGAAAGTCCTGCATGCTTGTGGTGAAGATTTGGAAGTATTTCACAATAGCTTTGACTGTTTACCTTACCCTATGGTCGATACGCAGCTAATGGCAGCCTTCCTCGGCCATGGCTTATCGACAGGTTTTGCTGCACTGGTAGCGGATTACCTAAACGTTGAGTTGGACAAAAGTGAGTCACGTACAGACTGGTTGGCGCGACCATTGACCGAGAAACAGCTAGAGTATGCCGCGGCCGATGTATATTACTTGCTTCCCCTTTATGAACAGCTATTTGAGAAAATTACTCAGGCGGGCTGGTGGCAGGCCGCTCAGCAAGAAAGTGATTTGCTTGCCTCGAAACGAATTAAAACAATTCAACCCGAGCGCGCCTACTTTGATGTTAAAGGGGCATGGCAATTAAAGCCTAGCGAATTAGCCGTTTTGAAACCTCTAGCAACATGGCGACTAAAAGAGGCGTTGAAGCGGGACTTAGCGCTGAACTTTATCTTCAAAGAAAATGACCTTCTGAACGTCGCTCGTTTGGGTATTGAGAGCCGCAAACGAATGGAGCAGGAGGGGATGGACTTGCGTTCTGTTCAGCGTCACAGTGCACGTATCATTTCCATCGTCAAATCAGCGCTGATGACTCCGCAAGAGGAGTATCCGCAAAAAATTGAGCGTCTAATGGATATGCCTGGCTATAAGCAGAAGTTTAAAGTGCTTAAAGATGAGGTTAAACGCGCCTCTCAGGCGAGTGGATTAGCCACGGAATTCTTAGCATCGAAAAAGCAATTAAATCAGCTTATTAGTTGGGTGTGGAAAAAAGACCGTGACCCTGCTTCGCTTCCTGATGTGATGCAAGGTTGGCGTTTGGAACTGTTTGGCGAAAAACTGAATAAGCTTCTTTAAACACGCTTTAATGGGGCTCGATGGAACAGAAAACAACATTAATAGGGTTAACTGTTCCTTTTGGGTTCTAGTTAACTTTTGCCCCTTTATTGGTTCCAGCAAAAACTAAATGGGTAAATAGTCGAATTTTCCTCAATTGTCGATTATGTGACCTTTTGCCTAGGGTCTGTCCGTTGAGTTTGTTGATAACAAATCAATTGCTTATGCTTGCGAGTACGTCGAACGTTTCTTCAAGTTGGTAAGCACCATGTTTAATAATGCCGTCACCGTTGGAACCCCAACCAGTACAGGCGGAAAAGTCTTAACAGGCAGTGCTGGCGTAAAAATTAACAACTTGGATGTGAGTCTCTTGGGAGACCTAGCTACCTGTACTTGTGGGGATGAAAACTGTCGTGGAGTAGGTCCAATCATCCAGGGCAGCCCACGAAATATTAAGATTGGTGGCAAGCTGATAGCGATGAAAGACGATCCGGTTGATACCGGATGTGGCAATTGTTTTGTGCTTTCGAGTGGCGACGCTGTGAGCCTTGGTGCTCAAATGTCTGGCTCAATTGATATGGGTTCAGGCGTTAATATCGGGCAGGGTGTCAATATCAATATGGGGGTGGGCGTGAGCTTGGGGCAAGGTGTCTCTTTTGGCGGTCGCTCTGCTGCTTCACTATCTACAACGTCCAACTCGACCAGTCATTTATCACCAATGAACGACCTTTATCGCTCTGATCCATTGCTTTATAGCCAAACTCAAACCGTCGACAAAATATTGAGTGATTCTCTTGCTCTAGAGTGTTCTCTTGAAGAAGAAATGGCGAAGAACATGCAACATGTTCTTATCACCGATTTGGAGGATGCACACAAGATCCTGCATAACCTTTGGCTGGAGGCAGGGAAAGATGTTGCAGCCCTTGCGGCGAGTATTAATACTGCGAAATCATGGTTTAGCCACACAGGGCCGCTGTTTGATGCTGCTTCAATTGCCAAGCAGTTTGGTGATATG
>NZ_JATABH010000022.1:0-65655 GCF_036533775.1 Vibrio sp. M260112
CAGGTTCGATCCCCAAAAAGTTAAGGGCGATGCGAGAGCGAGTGAAGCGCTACATTCTGCCAGAGCGAAAAAAACGGCCCGAATCAAGGACCGTTCGTATGAATAAGACTCGCTATCCAGTTCGTTCCAAACACGTTAAGTGATAGGAGTTAAGCTCTAATGCTCGCTTTTTTGTTTTCGCTAATAGTAACGTTCACATCCATGATGAAGCTGAGGCTCATCAATCAAATCCTCAACATCAACTTCAAACTTTTGATGTGAGCTTCGATCTTCGATCACGACCGCATGCGTACTTTCATCCGTCTCGACCACGACTCCAACTCCCTGACGGCATTCAACTAGCATGCCCTTTTCTAGCTCCCTAATATCCATATTTTTTCTCCTCTGCTACTCAGTAAGTACAGCAGGAAAAACAAAAGGATCAAAAAAGCCGACTCGAAAGTCGGCTTTCTCATTATTCAAATTGGATTACTTGTTTACAAAGTCAACACCCGTTTGGATGTCGCCGTTAAGTGTTTCAAGCATGCCATCTAGTGCAGATTTCTCGAAGTCACTCAACTCACCGTAGCTTAGTACTTCTTCTACACCGTCTTTGCCTAGTTTCACTGGCTGTGCGAAGAATGGTGCGTGCTCGCCATCACCTTCAACGTATGCGTATTCAATCACTTCTTCACCTTGAAGTGCTTTAACTAGAGCTAGACCAAAACGACATGCCGCTTGACCCATAGATAGAGTCGCACTACCGCCACCCGCTTTAGCTTCAACAACTTCAGTACCTGCGTTTTGAATACGTTTAGTCAGTGCTTCTACTTCTTCAGCCGTAAACTCAACACCCTCAACTTGAGACAGTAGAGGAAGAATCGTAACACCTGAGTGACCACCGATAACGGGTACACGTACTTGGCCTGGATCTTTGTCTTTCAGCTCAGCAACAAACGTTTCTGAACGAATTACGTCAAGCGTAGTTACACCGAAAAGACGACGCTTGTCGTAAACACCAGCTTGCTTAAGAACTTCAGCTGCAATTGGCACAGTGGTATTTACAGGGTTAGTAATGATACCAACCATTGCTTTTGGACATACATCTGCGATGCGTTGAGCAAGAGACTTCACGATGCCCGCGTTTACGTTAAATAGATCCGCACGGTCCATACCAGGCTTACGTGCCACACCCGCAGAGATCAGTACAACGTCAGCACCTTCGAGTGCAGGCGTTGGATCTTCACCAGCATAACCTTTGATTGATACTGGTGTTGGGATGTGGCTTAGATCTGCTGCAACACCCGGAGTCACAGGCGCAATATCATACAGAGCGAGATCTGTACCAGCAGGAAGGCGGTTTTTAAGTAGAAGGGCTAGGGCTTGACCGATGCCACCAGCGGCACCAATAACAGCTACTTTCATCGTAGTTCTCCTTGAGAAGATTCTCTTATATATGTTTTGTAGGGCGATTTAAAATCAGCTGCGTTCAAGCTAAACCAATCACAACCTGATTACAATCAATTAACGTCAGCTTTGCGACCTTGCGCAATGCGACTAAAGCGTGCTACACACATTGCGGCTATTATGATCTGCTTTACCTTTGATGACAAAGATTTAAGAGGCATTTCTACGGAAAATAACCTTGAAGTTTACAGTGATATGCTAGACAGAAATTGGGCTTGAAGTTGGCACTATGTGCATAGCTATGCGAGAATATTCACTTGCTTTTTATATTCACCAACATAGAAAGAGAACCATGCGCCATTCAGAAAAACAAGATAACCTCGTTCGCGCTTTCAAAGCCCTGCTAAAAGAAGAACGTTTTGGCTCCCAAGGCGACATTGTGGAAGCTCTTAAAAACGAAGGGTTTGAGAATATCAACCAGTCAAAAGTATCACGCATGCTGACTAAGTTCGGTGCTGTACGTACTCGCAATGCAAAAATGGAAATGGTTTACTGCCTTCCAGCAGAGCTTGGTGTGCCTACAGTTTCAAGCTCTTTGCGTGAGCTGGTTTTAGATATCGACCACAACAATGCACTCGTTGTGATTCACACAGGCCCGGGGGCCGCTCAGTTAATTGCTCGCTTACTCGATTCACTGGGCAAATCAGAAGGCATTTTAGGTGTTGTCGCTGGGGACGATACCATCTTCATTACGCCAACGTTATCAATTACTACAGAGCAACTCTTTGCCTCTGTGTGCGATCTGTTTGAATACACAGGCTAGTTTCATATAAAACAGCAAAATATAAATCGCGCCGCCAATTTAGCGGTGTGATTTATATCACATCTTAAATAAATCATACTTTGGTTTAGGCCGGAGTATAAGTCGATGATTTTAAAAGATTTTAATCTCGAAATATTCACTAAATATTGTTAGAACAACTAGACATATTGTCTATATTCTTTAACAATCGTATAATTATGTGCCAATTTTTTGATATTATTCAGCCGCTTTTTCAACATACGGATTGGAAAAGATGCCGTTTCCGTTTATAGGAAACTCCCACAGCAACTACAATTGCTTAGGGTTAATAATGAATAAAGGAAGGGAAATTCATGGCATTGAACAAACTTATTAAAGTTGGTGCGATTGCAGCTGCTGTTATGGGCGCTGGCGCAGTTAACGCTCAAGAGTTCATCACTATTGGTACTGGCTCTGTAACGGGTGTTTACTACCCAACTGGTGGTGCTATCTGTAAGCTAGTCAACAAAGGCCGTAAAGAACACAACATCCGTTGTTCTGTAGAATCAACTGGAGGTTCTATTTACAACGTAAACACTATGCGTGCTGGTGAACTAGACTTCGGTATCGTTCAGTCTGACTGGCAGTACCATGGCTACAACGGTACAAGTAAGTTTGCTGAGCAAGGCCCGTACAAAGAGCTACGTGCTGTATTCTCTCTACACACAGAACCATTCAACATCATCGCTCGTAGCGATGCTGGTATTGAAAATGTTACTGACCTTAAAGGTAAGCGTGTAAACATTGGTAACCCAGGCTCTGGTGACCGCGCAACTATGGGCGTGGTTATGGAAGCAATGGGTTGGACTAACGAAGACTTCAAACTGGCTTCTGAACTTAAAGGTTCTGAGCGTTCCCAAGCTCTTTGTGACAACAAGATCGACGCGTTCGTATACGTAGTTGGTCACCCAAATGGATCTATCAAAGAAGCAACAACTTCATGTGATGCGAAACTCGTTTCAGCAACTGGTGCGAAGATCGATGAAATCGTTGCAAACAACCCTTACTACGCATACAGCACAGTTCCTGCTGGCATGTACCGTGGTACAGACAAAGACGTAAACAGCTTTGGTGTTGCGGCAACAATGGTAACTTCGACAAAAGTGTCAGACGAAGTTGCTTACAACGTTGCTAAATCTGTATTCGAGAACTTCGATACATTCAAACGCCTACACCCTGCGTTTGCAAACTTGAAGAAAGAAGACATGGTTAAATCAGGTCTTTCTATCCCTCTACACCCAGGTGCAGAGAAGTACTACAAAGAGATCGGCCTACTTAAGTAAGCCCTCTTTGAAAACCAAGGAGGTATTCGCCTCCTTGGTTAAAACTCGTACTCATTAAAACACTAGACTCTATTTTGAGTTTCATTCTCTAGAAGCTCTACCTCGTTATATACCCAAGAAACCATACAACTGAGCAATATTTCATCTTTTCACTACAATGAAAGATGCAAAATAAAGGTTCTCATAATCATAAATATACGGACCATTTATAATAAGGATTAAGTACATGTCGAAGACAACAACTCCGTCTCAAGATGTGCAAGAAATGGTAGCTCAATCCGATACTGGTGCGCGTGCTCCTGCTGGACTGTCAGGTCGCATCCTATGGTTTGTGCCGCTATGTTGGTCACTGTTCCAACTTTGGTACGCATCCCCTCTGCCGTTCATTTTTAACTTTGGCGTACTCAACGATACCGAAGCACGTTCTATTCATTTAATGTTCGCTGTATTTCTCGCGTTTACAGCCTACCCAGCAATGAAGAATTCACCACGTGATCGCATTCCAGTTGTTGACTGGTTGCTTGCGCTAGCGGGTAGTTTTTCCGCTGCCTATATCTATATTTTCTATACCGAACTCGCGGGCCGTTCTGGTGCACCTACGACGTTTGACATCGCTATCGCTATCTCAGGTATGCTGCTACTTCTAGAAGCGACTCGTCGTGCACTTGGTCCACCGCTAATGATCGTTGCGGCAGTCTTCCTGCTATACACCTTTGGTGGTCCTTATATGCCGGATGTCATTGCCCATAAAGGTGCTAGCCTCAATAAAGCGATGTCTCACCTATGGCTAACAACCGAAGGGGTATTTGGTGTTGCCTTGGGTGTTTCAACCTCGTTTGTTTTCCTGTTTGTCCTATTTGGCGCAATGCTTGAGCGAGCAGGTGCCGGTGCTTACTTTATTAAAGTCGCCTTCTCACTGCTAGGTCATATGAAAGGCGGTCCAGCGAAAGCAGCCGTCGTTGCATCAGGTCTCTCTGGACTTGTTTCAGGCTCGTCGATTGCTAACGTCGTTACAACAGGTACCTTCACCATTCCGTTAATGAAACGGGTCGGTTTCCCAGGAACGAAAGCGGGCGCGGTTGAAGTTGCCGCTTCAACGAATGGCCAGCTAACACCACCGATTATGGGTGCCGCAGCCTTCCTTATGGTGGAGTATGTGGGTATTTCCTATGTCGAAGTCATTAAGGCCGCGATTCTGCCTGCTCTGATCTCATACATTGCTCTAATTTACATTGTTCACCTTGAAGCTTGTAAAGCGGGCATGACTGGTCTGCCTCGTCGTCATACGCCTAAATTTATTAATAGCCTACTTTCTTTTACTGGCACCATCTTAGGTCTTTGCGTGATCAGTGGGGCTGTCTATTACGGTGTTGGCTGGACTAAAGATGTATTTGGTGATGCCGCAACACCAATTGTCACTGTTGCACTTCTGATTGCTTATGTGGTTTTAGTGAAGATATCTGCAAGCTATACGAAAGAAGGGTCGATCGAGATTGATGCTGAACTAACGGAAGTTCCAGATCCAGGGCCTACCATCAAATCGGGTTTGCACTATCTACTTCCTATCGTTGTATTAGTTTGGTGTTTAACCGTTGAACGTTTCTCTCCGGGTCTATCGGCGTTTTGGGCGACGGTATTTATGATCTTTATCTTGATCACTCAACGTCCGCTAATCGCCGTATTATCGAAAGAGGGCGACGTGGCTGAGCAGACTAAAGTCGGTTTTGTTGATCTTGCCGAAAGCCTGGTCTCAGGTGCACGTAACATGATCGGTATCGGTGTCGCGACAGCGGCAGCGGGTACCGTTGTTGGCGTCGTAACACTGACTGGTATCGGCCTGGTAATGACTGACTTTGTCGAGTTTATCTCTGGCGGCAATATCATCATGATGCTGGTGTTCACCGCAGTGATCAGCTTGATCTTAGGTATGGGTCTACCAACAACAGCAAACTACATTGTTGTTTCAACTCTGATGGCTCCCGTGATCGTGACGTTAGGCGCTCAAAGTGGCTTCATCATTCCACTGATTGCTGTCCATCTATTTGTGTTCTACTTTGGTATTCTGGCAGATGATACTCCACCAGTGGGCTTAGCGGCTTTCGCTGCTGCTGCAATAGCAAAGTCAGACCCGATTCGAACCGGTATCCAAGGTTTCACCTACGATATTCGTACAGCAATCTTGCCATTTATGTTCATCTTCAATACCCAGCTACTATTGATGGGAATTGATAGTTGGTGGCATTTATTGCTTACGATCATATCGTCTGTGATAGCAATGCTGATATTCTCAGCGGCAACACAAGGCTGGTGGTTTACCAAGAACAAATGGTGGGAGACTGTGCTGCTGCTTTTCCTAACCTTTACTTTCTTCCGTCCGGGTTATTGGTGGGATCAGATTTACCCAGCTAAAGAACTTTACCCAGGTACTGAAATTTCTCAAATTACCGAGCAGTTGAATGTTGGCGAAAGTATTGAACTGATCGTATCGGGTGAAAACCTTGAGGGTGATTTCATTTCGAAAACGGTACGTCTTCCATTTGAAGATAATGCCACCACCGCCGATGAGAGAATCAGTTCGATGGGCTTGATGCTCAACAACACCGACAGCCGCATGGTTGTTGATATGGTTGAGTTTGGTAGCCCTGCCGAAGCGGCTGGGATCGATTTCGACTGGGAGATAACTTCGGTTGTCGTGGCCGCTGATCGACCAATGAAAGAGTGGGTGTTTGTACCTGCACTGATCCTCTTAATTGGTCTTGCATTAAACCAAAAACGACGAGCTCGAAAGGAACAGCTGAGCGCGTAACAATGAAGAGAATCAATAATGTATAAGCAAATTCTTGTTCCTGTCGATCTGAACGACAAAGGCTTTTCCGATAAAGCTGTCGAGCTTGCTATTTGGCACGCAAAACACTCAAATGCGGTGGTTCACCTTTTGAATGTATTGCCTGGTATTCACATGTCAATGGTGGCTAGCTACTTCCCTAAAGATGCAGCCATGAAGATGAAAGCCGATGTTGAAAATCAGCTCAAAAAGTTCGCGGTAGAGCACGTCTCTGAAGATATCGTCTACAAAGTCCATGTTGCGGAAGGTAAGCCTTACTCAACCATTCTTGATTTCGCAGAGAAACTTGGTGCCGATCTTATCGTCATGCCAAGCCACAAACGCTCGAAGATCGACAAAGTCGTACTTGGCTCTGTCGCAAGTAAAGTGGTTCAAAACTCCCCGATCAATGTATTGGTAGTAAAACCACAAGGCTAACAACCTTGGCTATGTGTTTCAAAAGGGTGCCGTGTTGGCACCCTTTTTTAATAGGTTTTTCCTATTAAATATATCGAAACAAGCCAATTTGATTAATGCGAATAGTTATCAATAATAGCTCCATCGACAACAACATCGAGCTATCAAGATGAAAAAGACACTAACATTCGCATCTCTTCACTTTACGATTGCATTTACAGTGGCATACCTGCTGACAGGTGATCTGATCATCGGTAGCCTGATCGCGATGATCGAGCCTTCAGTAAACACTGTCGCTTTCTATTTTCACGAGCAGATCTGGACAAAAAGCCAGTTACTGAAATCTTTTGCGCGCTCAGCAAAAATCAAGACAACCAGTTTTGCAATTGTGCATTTTAGTGTCGCATTTGGTGTGGTGTATGTAATGACTGGGGATGCATTTGTTGGAGGTATCATGGCCTCAATAGAGCCAACCATTAATACCTTCGCTTACTACTTCCATGAGAAGGTGTGGCAGCGCAAACAGGACGCTACCCTTAACTGGCATTGCAGTCACGCCTAAAGCGGATAGTGGGATACACACATCTCTTTACTCAGCCCAACGTGAAAGCGTTGGGTTTGGCCGTCTAGCGTCACCTCGAGCAAATAAAGATCCTCAAGTTTTGGAGCAACGCTATCGGCATAAATAGGGGCTTCAATTTGAAACAGTGCGCTCGCATGGTTATCACGCACGTCAATGGGCAGGTTATACGTCATGCCGTTAAACTTCACCGATGCGGATACTAAGCCAGGCAAATAGGTTTTGTAGTGCAGATCAACCAAAAACTCACAACCTCCTCCGTGATGCCAAATCTGTTCAGTGGTCACATGTTCCAAACGGACATTGCGAATGAACTGCAAATACGGTTCCTTCCAGATGCCAATGCGTTCATCAAATTTGTGTGTCAATGACCCCTAAATGGCAAAGATCATTGCTGCCTTCTTCATCGAGTAACCAATCATCTTCGTCTTGAAGAAACAGAATTTCAAAACGGTTACGACCCATTTGCAGATAAGGACGAATATCTTTTTTGTAGACTGGCTGAGATTTATCACAATCGAAGACTGCAACACCATTGAGGCGCACTTCAGCGTGATAATCAACACCTGCCATGATCAAGTCTACCGATGGGAAGTTCAGCATTGTTTCATCGACTTCAATATCGTGCATCAAGTGCCATTCCTGCTCCGCAATGTCTTCTTCCGATAAGGTGTTAGGTAAAACCTGACTTAAAGGGGCTGGAAACATGATGTCATCTTGTGGAATAGATAAATCAGTCAGTGGGGAAACTTGCCAAAGGCCTGCAAGGGAGAGTTTCATCGGTGCAAATATTGTCCTAGATCAAAGTTGCCTGATTATAATGCGAATCAACAGGCAAAAGATACTCAGCCTTTGAGACAAAACAAAAATACCAGCCTAGTGGCTGGTATTTAAATTCGGTGCGATGTCAGAGATTACTCTTCGTCGTCGTCATCTTCATCAGGGTAAAGTGCGTCTTCACCTTCATAGTAAGTACCCCAACCATCGTAGATGATGTCGTACTTCTCAGCGAGATGAACCAGTTTTTCAACTTGCGCGTCTATAGCTTCAGCGTTCAATGCAGATTCCATTGTCGCATCACAGCATAGTAGCTTGTTGCCATCTTCGTCTTCTGTCTCTTCTGCTTCAAGCACTTCAAAACCCATTTTGAACGCTTCAACAACAGCTTTTTCTAGGGTGTTGAAGTCTTCAGCAAATAGGTGGTGCTCAATTTCATACAGAGCATCTGGATCACTGCCATCTTCTAGCAGGGCTTGGATGATTTCGCGAGTCTCTTCCTTTTGAATCTCAATTAATTCTTCGACAGATAGATATTCATCTTCGTGAGACATATTTAGTGCTCCAGATAGTGACATAGTTGATCTTAGTTAACAGCGACGAAATATCGCATGGATCCAGAAAAATTACTACCCGGAATATGACAGGATCCAGATCTTTCTGCTGTTACAATCCCAAGTTCAAGTAAGATCGACCTCACAAGATCGCAAATTAACAATTTTTTATCATTTGCTCGATTCAGAATTATCTATCAATCCGCTACCGATGTTAGCAACGTATCCTTTATGCGTTTTTATTAATGCCCTTTGCATATCCTACTCTTCATTCAATCTGCATAAAAACATACCAATACAAATATGACCGGTTAAAATCTGCATAGCTATGCTCGCTGGGTCAAATTATCCTCACTCTACCCATGATCTAAGAACGCATAGCGACGCACACTTTGGTACTTCTACTTACAAATAAAAAATAAAATTTAAGTCCGCCTTTGCGTTAATTTCTAGAATTAAAATTTAAAACAAGCAAACTTGACAGTTATTACATCCAGTAAGTGCGCTTGCATCTTTATAACAATCTTGCCATAAATACGCTCTGAAACTTAATGTAAGGATACAAAATGAGTAAGTTGTACGTAGGCTCAGAAGTTGGTCAATTAAGACGTGTTCTGTTAAACCGTCCAGAGCGAGCACTCACCCACCTCACCCCTTCAAACTGTCATGAACTGCTTTTTGATGATGTTCTCGCGGTTGAAGCAGCAGGTGAAGAGCATGATAAGTTTGCCCAAACCCTTACCTCTCAGGGGGTTGAAGTACTACTACTACACGACTTACTTGTTGAAACCTTAGCGGTCGAGGAAGCTAAGACTTGGCTGCTCAATACCCAGATATCCGACCTTCGCTATGGGCCGACATTTGCGAAAGATTTGCGCCACTATCTCGCAGAGATGGACAATGAGCACTTAGCGACTGTTTTACTAGGTGGATTAGCGTATTCCGAGCTGCCAATTCAGTCAGCCTCTATGTTGCCTAGCATGCATCGTCCACTCGACTTTGTTATCGAGCCACTTCCTAACCACTTGTTTACTCGTGATACCTCTTGCTGGGTTTACGGTGGTGTGTCGCTCAACCCTATGATGAAGCCTGCACGTCAACGTGAAACCAATCATTTACGAGCAATTTATCGTTGGCATCCCGTCTTCGCAGGACAAGATTTCATCAAGTATTTTGGCGATGAAGACCTTCACTACGACAACGCTAATATTGAAGGTGGTGATGTACTGGTTATTGGTAAAGGGGCGGTTCTTATCGGCATGTCTGAACGCACGACCGCGCAAGGTGTTGAAAATCTTGCGGCAAGTCTGTTCAAACATGGTCAAGCTAAAGAAGTCATCGCAATTGAGCTACCAAAACACCGTTCATGTATGCACCTTGATACCGTAATGACGCATATGGACATCGACACCTTCTCTGTCTATCCAGAGATCATGCGTAAAGATCTCAATACTTGGCGCCTGACACCAAAAGATCACGGTGATATGAAGGTCGAAAAAGTGCCAAGCTTTATCCATGCTATTGAACAAGCTCTTGGGCTCGATTACCTGAAAATCATCACTACTGGTGGTGACAGTTACGAAGCGGAGCGTGAGCAGTGGAATGATGCCAACAACGTACTGACGGTCAAACCAGGGGTTGTGATCGGCTACGAACGCAATGTCTACACCAACGAGAAATATGACAAAGCAGGAATTGAAGTACTCACGATTCCGGGCAATGAACTGGGTCGAGGACGTGGTGGTGCGCGTTGTATGAGTTGCCCTATCGAGCGTGACGGGATCTAGTTCCGAGTTCCGAGTTCCGAGTTCCGAGTTCCGAGTTCCGAGTTCCGAGTTCCGAGTTCCGAAAATTTAAAGGGTTGACACAAAGTGTCAACCCTTTACTTTTACATCCAGGCAATTAACTCCTAAAAAAATATCACTGCCTTCAATTTTTGTCTCACTTACCACCGCTACCTCTAGAAGGACGAAGTCCGCTCTAGGTACTCGAAGCAATGCGTACTCGATTTCTACTCCGTACCACCCACTGTAATTGAATCCAATTTCAATGTTGGTTGCCCAACACCTACAGGTACGCTCTGGCCTGCTTTACCACATATACCAACACCGCGGTCAATGCTTAGGTCATTACCTACCATAGAGACCTGCTGCATGGCTTCGATACCTGAGCCGATGAGGGTTGCGCCTTTCACTGGGCGAGTAATCTTGCCGTCCTCAATCAAATACGCTTCAGATGCAGAGAAAACAAACTTACCAGATGTAATGTCAACCTGACCACCGCCAAAGTTAGGAGCGTAAAGGCCCTTCTTCACCGTTGAAATGATCTCTTCAGGTGTATGCTGACCAGGCAACATGTAGGTGTTAGTCATACGCGGCATAGGCAAATGTGCATAGGATTCACGACGGCCATTACCTGTCGGGTTAACCCCCATTAAACGAGCATTGAGCTTGTCCTGCATGTAACCTTTTAGTACGCCATTTTCAATCAGTGTGTTGTATTGACCGTTCACGCCTTCATCATCAACATTCAAAGAGCCACGTAAGTCTTTTAATGTGCCATCATCAACGATCGTACAAAGGTTTGATGTCACCTTTTCACCAATCTTGCCACTAAAGACCGAAGATTCTTTACGGTTGAAGTCACCTTCTAAACCATGCCCTACCGCTTCATGGAGCAACACACCCGGCCAACCAGAGCCGAGCACAACTGGCATTGTTCCTGCTGGAGCTGCCTCGGCTTCTAGATTAACGAGAGCCATGCGAATCGCTTCATCAGCATACTGATAAGCGACTTTTGCACCGTCAGTTTCAGTGAGGAAGAAGTCGTAGCCAAAACGACCACCACCGCCAGAGCTACCACGCTCGCGACGGTCACCTTTTTGAGCCAGAACGCTAATAGATAAACGTACAAGCGGACGAATATCCCCAGCATAAGTGCCATCGGTTGCCGCCACCAGCATCTGCTCATGAACACCGCTGAGGCTCACAGAAACCTCTTTGATTAACGGTTCCTTAGTTCGAATATAAGCATCCAGCTCTTTCAACAACTGCGTTTTCTGCTCTTTTTTCCAACTTTCCAGTGGGTTTACAGCCGCATAATAATCTTGATTATCACTGCGCGTAAATGCTTGTACACGGCCGCTCTGTCCTTGCTGAGCAATTCCGCGAGCAGCGATTGCACTCTGCTTAAGACCTTCCAAGTGAATTTGGTCAGAGTACGCAAAACCTGTCTTTTCTCCAGTTACTGCACGAACGCCGACACCACGGTCAATATTGAACGAACCATCTTTAATAATGCTATCTTCAAGAACAAGCGATTCATGCCAACTCGATTGAAAATAGATATCGGCATAATCAATTTGGCGAGTTGCTATGCTCGACAATGTATCAGCAATATCTTGTTCGCTGAGCCCGGCGGTCTTTAACAACGCGTCTTCTACGTGATTTATGGTCATACTTTGCTCTTAATGTTGTAACTGATTGCTGAATCGAGCATGCTGAGCTACTGGCATCGCTGCTCTTAATTCTTCTACTTGAGTTAGGTCGATATCGACCAATAAATTATCGGCTTGATCAGAAAGGCTACTCATAACCTCTCCCCAAGGTGAAATAACCATCGAGTGGCCCCAAGTTTCACGTCCACACGGGTGTGTTCCGACTTGATTTACTGCGACTAGCCAAGATTGGGTTTCAATAGCACGTGCTCGTAGCAATATTTCCCAGTGTGCTTTCCCTGTTACTGCAGTAAAAGCCGCAGGAACAAAAATAAGGTTAGCTCCAGATCTAGCCAGTTCGCTGTATAAAGTTGGAAAACGAACATCATAGCAGATAGTCAACCCTAGGTGGGCAAACGGTGCTTGATAGGAGACAATTCGTTCTCCCGGCGTGAAGGTTTCTGACTCGCGGTAACGCTTGTGTCCATCGGCGACATCTACATCAAACATGTGTAGTTTGTCATAATCAGCAACTCGTATTCCGTTTGGATCAAACAGTAATGAGGTTGTTGTAACCCCCACATCACGCTTGATTGGCATGCTTCCAATCAACAGCCAAACGTTATTGTCACGCGCTAACTGAGCAAGGAAGTGCTGGATAGTTCCTTCCCCTAATGGCTCCGCATGTTGGTGGTAGTCACTACGGCTACCAAACACCAGAGCGTTTTCCGGAGTGACTATCAATTTAGCCCCTGCACGCGCCAACTCACCCACCTGTTGTTGAATATAGGCCATATTCTGCTGTGGGTTAGGCCCTGATGTCATTTGAATGAGTCCGACTCGTTCCATGAGCAATAATCCTTACTTGATCGCTTCTCTTAGCGTTTCAGGGAGTTTAAATTCCCCTTTACTACGTGACAATTCTTTAACTATAGGGGCGTCTAACGGGCCTTTCACCTCATAGTTAACCTGAGTAAATACTTCGACCACAGGAGAGATAACTGTCGTAATCGCCAAGACATAAAGTGCTGTTTGCGGTGTAACCGCGAAGGCAGTTAACACCGGAATACCGGAGGTAATGTCAGGAGTGAAATTCACCTCAGCATCCACGGTTCTAGTATTGAGGTTAGCGAGGCCTTTAATCGTCATCTCACCCGCTACCGCATCCATCTTGATATCGTTTGTTAAGAACACACCGTTACGGATAGAACCACTGCCCGTGATGGAGTTAAATGCCATACCTTTGTCAAAAACATCACTAAAGTCGAGCTGCATTTTACGAATGATCGAATCAAGACTGAACAAGCCCAATAAACGCGCGGCACCACTGACATCGGAAATCGTGCCTTTACCCAGTTTGGTGTTAACTTCACCTTTGAGGGTATCAATTTTACCTGACCAAGGAGAACCATCCCACTCGACCTTAGCATTGAGCTCAAACGGTGCCTTTTGGATGCCTGAAGAGATACCAAATCGCTCCATAACATCACTGTTGTTTTCACCAGACATCGACACATCGAAACGAGTATGGCTTAGGGTATCGTTCAACTGCCACCATCCTTTCATGTCGACCTTATTGCTGCCGCTTTCGAAAGTCAGCTTCTTCCACTCCAACTTCTCGCCCTGTCGCTGCAAATCGAGGTGAGTCTTACCGACTTTATACCCTTGGAGCCAAAAATCATCGATGGCGAGAGTGATATTCGGTACTTGCTGGTGGAAGGTTCGATCAAAATGGCTGATCAACGGCGCTTGCTGAGCGTCACTGTCAAACATGGTTTTATCTTTGTACTCGGCAGAATCCAATTTAGGAACGTAAACATGCAGACGCTGGAGTGAAACCGATAAGTCATACGGCTCAAGATAAGATGCTTCACCTTTTGCCTCCTGACTATCTAAACTCATGTACCAACCAAGCCCTTTTCTCTTCGCCGAGAAATCGACATCGTTCCACTCAATACCCGCTAAAGTCAGCTCCTTGGCATCAATATCAATTCTAGCGGGTAGGGGAATTTTGGGCGTATTCATCTGTGCCAACACGGCTTCTGAAGGCCCTTGCTCACTCGCCAGTCGATCAATCCATTGGTCGAGATCTAGCTTGTTAAGCCTGATCTGAGCCTGATGTCCAGCAACCGGACTAATTTTGAAGCTACCTTTGCCTAAAACAAGATTCGTATCGGTCAACACAGGCGTGTCTGGTCGAATATCAATTTCGGCTTGATATTTAAAGTTTGGCAATTGTACACGAGCCGTAATGCTTTCTTGGTTACCCGACGCTTGTAGTCGTCCTTTGCCTGCCATTCCGCTTGCTTTCGCTAAAGGCGCGGGAAAATGACTGGTAATCGATTTTAGATCGGCTTCAGTATCTATCTGATAAGTGAAACCAATGTCATTAAGCTGAATGTCGATATCCATCTGCCAAGGCGCATGACCTTCCAGAGGATCAAGCCAGCGGTTGCCAAGATAAGGAGTCAGAGGTTCTACATCCCAGTCACCAACCACATTAATCGCTACACCATACCCTTGAGCAATGTTCTCCCCACGAAAATCAATTGAAACGGGCTGAGTGAGTATATCGGCGGATAAACCAGCAGCACTGACAACATCGTTGTCAAATTCTACCCTTCCCGAAACTGCTTCTAATGCCATCGGTGGTGATTCAATGGTGACGTAATTTTCGGCAAGATCGGCGTATCCCCAAGCTCTTGCTTCCTTATCGGCACTAAACGGGATATTAAGCTGGAAACTGGATTCAACTTTGCCATCAACCTGTATCGCTGTTAACGCTGCGCCAACTGAATCCACTAGCGGAGATGCCGTCATATAATCTCTGACCGCATTCCCTTGTGCGATAGCCTGTGCTTCGATCTCTATATGCCCACCTTCGGCTAATTCTGGAATACGACCAGTAATGCGTTTGGCCGTCACATCCATCAGGGTTGCACTTCGTGAATCTAGGTACATTGCGTCGTTTTGAAACAACAGATCAAGCTGAAGATCGATAATTGGTGGCCACGCCGTATCAAAACTGAATTTTGCTTGTTTGAGTCCTACCCAAGCCTGAAACATACCGTCATTATTTTTATACGGGAAGTCAGCAAGCTCCCCATACCATAGCAACTTCGCCGCATTGACTTTACCACCTTGGATGGCGGTGCTGAGATAGTCTGTAAGTTCATATCCCAATGCTAATGTAGGCAAATAACGCCAGGTTTCACCCGCATTGAAAAGATTGGCCTCAGCATAGAAGGAAAGAAACGGGCTTTTGTTATCTGGAAAATCAAGACGAAACGCGCCAAGAACTTGTAAATCAGGCGTCGCCGCAGTGACTTTATCTGCCCATAGACGCCACCCCGTGTCGTCTTTTTGCCATACAATATCAACCTGTCCTTGCTTGATATTTAACGGGGCTTGAAACACTTCACCATAAGGTAAAACATCGTCGATTAAGTTAACGCTCGCCTTAGCTTGAGTTGGGGTACCAGAAATCGATGCCGACAGATGGTGAATACCCGGCAGCAACTCCCATTGTGACATGGTGCCTTGAGATAGCTGTGCCGAATACTTCAGCGAATCTATTGATTCACCCATAGACACTCGCACATCTTCAATTAAACCACCCAAAGATAACTTCTGAAGTAACTCTGTGGTGGTTTTAGAGTCCGGCGCGAGTTTAACTAATGGGGTAATAGCCGAAATATCCAGTTGAGATACGTTCAATCGCCACTGATCAGGTTGCCAGTCAAAGGCTGCATCAAGCACAGGCCACTGCTTGTCATCTGTACTCAGATTGAGTGAGTGAACGTTAACTTGCCAACCATCTGACTTAGGCTCTAACTCAAGAACTCCAGATTCAATCCACAGCTCATGCCGTTGCCCTTCCCTCCAACTTAATTCAGAAGATTCCAGTTCAACATAGGCATTGAGTGGTTGGCTTCGTTCCAACGTTAACCAGCTACTAAAACTCAGTTGGCCTTTGTCAATACCCGTTTCAGTCTTAAGATACTTTGTTAACCAAGGCGTCACTAAGACGTTTTGAGCGGATACATAGAACTCACCACTCACATCAATCAGCGAGCCAAAATCAACAAAATCGGCTCTAACTTGCGCAGAATTGAGTTCACTATTAGCCAAACTGATTTCGCCATCCGCTAAGTGCTGACGGCCATTGTTTTGCCATTTCAGTTTAGCGATCGCTAGCGTGCGAGGCGTTCCATCAATACCGAGAAAATCAATTTTCGATTGAGTTAGAGAGAAACTGTCGAGCTGGCGTAGAAGGAGTTTGTCTAGCTGCTCCAATACCCCTTTCTGCTCGCCTTGAGGCTTCAATTCCGGCGATTGCTCAGTATTCGCCCACTCAACCGATGTGATATCAAGATTAAGTTGATAGATTTTGAGCTCAGCAACGACTGGCTCTCTCTGAATCAGTGACTGGAATAGATCAAGTTCAACTTCAACGGTATCTGCTGAAAAATGAATACCACTGCTCTCAGGCGTATTGGCCTTGACCCCTTTCAGAGATATCGAAGGGTGCGAATTTCGCCAAAAACCATGTAAATCAGACACTTTGAAATCAAGTCCTGAGCCCTGATTGATCCAAACCTGAATTTGCGGTTGGAAATGGTTGAGTTGAGGTAAGGTTATACGCAGCACCGTAACGGTAATCGCTAAAAACACTAATACCGTTACAGTGAACCAAAGCAATATTCTAAGCAGGCGAGGGGTAGTTGAGCTCACAAACAACCTTTACATCATTACGACATCGAATTGTTCTTGAATGTACAAAGGTTCTGCCTGAATTATTACTTCTTTACCAATAAAGACTTCAAGCTCTGCCAATGCGTGAGACTCATCACCATGTAAGGTATCTGCAACGGCTGGGGATGCGTAGACAACAAACTTATCCGCATCGTAAGCACGATTGACGCGAGTAATTTCACGTAGGATCTCATAACATACAGACTCAACAGTTTTAACGCTGCCACGACCTTCACACGTAGGGCACGAAGAACACAAGATGTGCTCAATGCTTTCGCGAGTACGCTTACGGGTCATTTCAACCAATCCAAGCTGAGTAAAACCATTGATATTGGTTTTGACACGATCTTTGCTTAGCGCGGCTTCCAAAGATGTAAGAACACGGTTGCGATGCTCATCTGACGCCATATCGATGAAATCGATAATAATAATCCCGCCAAGATTACGTAATCTAAGTTGACGCGCAATCGCCTGAGTCGCTTCGATATTGGTGTTGAAAATCGTCTCTTCGAGATTACGTCGCCCAACGAACGCACCCGTGTTGATATCCACCGTTGTCATGGCTTCAGTTTGATCAATGATCAGATAACCACCTGATTTCAAATCCACTTTACGCTCAAGAGAGCGTTGAATTTCATTCTCGGTGTCATACATATCAAAGATGGGTTTGTCGCCTTCGTACAGCTCTAGCTTTTCGGTTAATTCAGGGACATATTCCGAAGTGAACTCTTTGAGATTCTCGAATTCTGTACGAGAGTCGACCAAGATTTTGTTAAGCTCAGTGCCAACAAAATCACGTAAGATACGTTGAGAAAGACCAAGTTCGCCATAGAGCGTCGAACGTGTTTTGTACTTACTGCGACGTTCCATGACTTTTGACCATAGACGCTTCAGGAAAGCTGCATCTTGGGAGAGCTCTTTTTCATCCGCACCTTCAGCCGCCGTACGAATGATAAAACCGCCGTTTTCATCACAGTAGTGACCGACCACTTTTTTCAGTCGATTGCGTTCTTCTTCACTCTCAATTCGCTGCGATACTCCAACATGGCTCGCCCCAGGCATAAAGACTAGGTAACGCGACGGCAGAGTAATGTCGGTTGTTAGGCGTGCACCTTTTGTCCCGAGAGGATCTTTTACCACTTGAACGACAATGTCCTGACCTTGGCGTACCAATTCAGAAATATCACGAACCTGAAACTGCTGCTTCTCATTTTCAGCAACGCACTCAGTATGTGGAACGATATCCGAAGCATGAAGAAAGGCCGCTTTCTCTAAGCCGATATCAACAAATGCAGCCTGCATGCCCGGTAGGACTCGGCTCACTTTGCCTTTATAGATGTTTCCGACAATTCCGCGTTTTGCTTCACGTTCAACATGGATTTCTTGTAGGGTTCCCCCTTCAATCATGGCCACTCGAGTTTCACTCGGGGTCACGTTGATAAGCAACTCTGCACTCATGAGCGCACCTCAAAATAAATTATAAAAATTTTTGCAAGAGCTGGTCGGTTTCATAAAGAGGCAGGCCCATAACCGCGTAGTAACTTCCTTCTATACGCGTTACAAATCGCCCACCAATTCCTTGAATACCATAACTACCAGCTTTATCGCACGGTTCACCCGTTTGCCAATATTGTTCTATTTCTTGTTCTGACAGGGTTTTAAACCATACGTCTGTAGAGACCACTACAGTTTCTTGAATCTCTTGTGTTGCGACAGTCACCGCTGTCATCACCTGATGCGCTCGTCCAGAAAGCATCAATAACATTTGTTTAGCATGCGCCAAGTCATGCGGCTTTTCCAATACCATATCGTCACAAACAACGATGGTATCAGAGCCAATCACCACTGATTCGGGTTCAAGCTTAACCGCAGCCATAGCCTTATCTTTAGACAGCCGCGCGACGTATTGCTGCGCACTTTCTCCTGTCTTGAGACACTCTTCTACGTCGGTAACAACAACAGAAAATGAGTAGCCTAATTGTGCAAGCAGCTCTTTGCGTCTCGGCGAGCCTGAGGCCAAAATCAGTGATGTATTCATTTATTATCGTATATGCCAATGGCGTCTAACGCGACGCATTAAGAGGAACATCCATGGCCAGAGTATGCAGTTAATCAAACCACTCCAAAGAGAAACGGGATTAAACGTTACATCCTGAATCAAATACTCACCACAGAAGATCAGTACATCTAAGACCATCGACATAATGCCAATTAAAATGGCTTGCTGCCAAAGAGCCATGTTGCGAATCACAAGGAAGTTCAACGCCACCAGATAGACCACGATAGACATCATCATACCGCGAATTCCTAGCGTTGAGCCGAGCAACAAGTCCCATAGAAGACCCAAAATCAGAGCACTGCCGACATTCACTCTATGAGGCAGAGCCAAAACCCAATAGCAAGCTACTAACAGCAACCAAGATGGGCGTAGTAGGTCAAGCATACCAGGCCAAGGAATGGTCTGGAGCGTCAATGCGATTAAGAAAGAGCAAGCAATGACAAGCTTACCTTTTAGTACACTATTCGCCATTGGTCTTACTCCTCCAAATTCTCAGGCAGTACTTGTTGGATCTTCTCCTGACGAGAATCATTCGGCCATATCAATAGCAAGTAACGTAAGCGTTCAAAGTCGACCACAGGCTCCGCTTCAATCACAGCAAATTCACGAGCAGTATCTCGCTCAACCTCGGCAACATGTGCCACAGGGAAGCCTTCTGGATAAATGCCACCTAAACCCGATGTCACTAATAGATCACCCTGTTCAATATCTAAACTGATTGGGATGTGATCAAGATTGATACGATCTGACTTACCATTACCCGAGGCGATAACTCGAATATCATTGCGAATCACTTGCACAGGAATGGCGCTGAGGCTATCAGTCAACAGCAACACTCGGCTGTTGTGAGCCGACACGAAGGTGACTTGACCCACGATGCCTTTTTCATTGGCGACTGGTTGTCCGACATAAACACCGTCAATCTGACCTTTATCTATCACCACTTGATGACGATATGGCGAGGTATCAACCGCCATCACTTCGGTCACCACTTTACGTTCATCTCGAATAAATGATGAACCCAGTAGCTTTCGTAATCGCTGGTTTTCTTCACGATACTGATCAAGCAGCAGTAGATCGTTTTTAAGGCGTAACACCTCGCGCTTAAGCGTACGAGTGCTTTCCATATAATCTTGACGGATGTTAAAACGCTCATAAGCACCATCAAACATTACGCGAGGAACATCCGCTAAATATTGGATTGGGGCTACTACACTATTGAGCAGATAACGTACGTGGGCAAATGCGCCTAAACGACTATCAGCCAGCATTAGGCTGGCTGATAGAATGACGGCAAAAAACAGACGTAGCTGAAGTGAAGGTCCCCGGCCAAAAATAGGCTTCATAGAATATGAGATCCTTATCTTGCCAATCTTGGCGTAACGCCAAGATCAATCAATTATTCTTCGCTAAACAGATCGCCGCCGTGCATATCGATCATTTCAAGAGCTTTACCACCACCACGCGCAACACACGTTAGTGGATCTTCTGCGATAACAACAGGGATACCTGTTTCTTCAGTCAGAAGACGATCAAGATCTTTAAGTAACGCACCACCGCCCGTTAGTACCATACCGTTTTCTGAGATATCAGAAGCAAGCTCTGGTGGACATTGCTCAAGTGCAACCATTACTGCAGAAACAATACCTGTTAGTGGCTCTTGAAGTGCTTCAAGAATCTCATTGGAGTTTAGGCTAAAGCTACGCGGCACACCCTCTGCTAGGTTACGACCACGAACTTCGATCTCTTCAACCTCATCACCTGGATAAGCAGAACCGATTTCATGTTTGATCTTCTCTGCGGTTGCTTCACCAATCAAGCTACCGTAGTTACGACGCACATAGTTGATGATCGCTTCATCGAAACGATCACCACCAATACGCACTGACGAAGAGTAAACCACGCCATTTAGTGAGATAACCGCAACTTCCGTCGTACCACCACCGATATCGACCACCATTGAACCCGTTGGCTCAGAAACGCGTAGACCTGCACCAATCGCTGCTGCCATAGGTTCGTCAATTAGATAAACCTCTCGAGCACCTGCACCTAGCGCAGATTCACGGATTGCACGACGCTCTACTTGAGTTGAACCACAAGGGACACAAACAAGTACACGTGGGCTTGGTTTTAGTACGCTATTGTCATGCACTTGTTTAATAAAGTGCTGAAGCATTTTTTCTGTCACGTAGAAATCAGCGAT
The DNA here is from genome assembly GCF_036533775.1 of Vibrio sp. M260112. NCBI lineage: Bacteria > Pseudomonadati > Pseudomonadota > Gammaproteobacteria > Vibrionales > Vibrionaceae > Vibrio > Vibrio sp. M260112. The sequence continues at coordinate 21,116 of NZ_JATABH010000022.1, forward strand.
AACGCCATCTTTCATTGGACGGATTGCAGAGATGTTACCTGGAGTACGGCCTAGCATCTGCTTTGCGGCGTGTCCGACAGCAGCGACACTTTTGCCCGCACGGTTGCGGTCTTGACGAATTGCAACGACAGAAGGCTCGTCTAGGACGATGCCCTGTCCTTTAACGTAGATAAGAGTGTTGGCAGTACCTAAATCGATAGATAGGTCATTTGAAAATATGCCACGAAGTTTTTTGAACATATTCTTCGCTCGTCCTGAAAGAATTATAAGATAGAAAATTGCACTAAATGTACCAATGCCTTGCCGCTACAGCAAGGCATTGAAGTGTAAACATGGGCTGAAACACGCAATTTCTAACAGATTCCTAACGATGGGCAAAAAAAACACAGAAATTACTGCCCAGTTAAGCCCGGTTCACCTCTGAAGATCACCCGATCATTTCCTCGATAAATTCCGAACGTCACTACCGAAGAAGGATCCTCCTCGCCATTTATTTCTGCCCGATTGGCATCTTGCCAACGAAAACGCAACCAAGGTAGCTGATTGCTGGCATTGTCCAGCTCTAACCATACCTGCGTCTGCTGGCGAACATCTGAGGCATGAGTGGCAGTTATGGTTCGAGATTGACCAACGGCTATTTGACCACCATCACCTAAGGTAACCTCAAAAGCGGTTTGATTAGGCTCAACCCAGATATTGCGATTCTCGCCTGCATCGTTACTGCCATCCACCTCTGTGGAACTATCGTCGGTGTTGGTAATAAAGCGACTGCCATCCCAGAACTTCACGCGCAGTGGAATTGGCAGTTCAGAGCTAACCGTTCCACCAACACTATCCAGCTCTATTCGTCCAAAACGAATATCCGGTTGCAGTGTCAGCACGCGAGGATCATCTTCACCTTCTGCTGGTGTTGGATAATCGACAGGATCTCTATTTGATACTCCGGTGTCAGTTATCGAGATATTTGATGCAGTGCCAGTTGCACCATTAAATGGACCATCTTGGTAGCCATCTGCCGCTGGCGCCTTTTCCCAGCACAGTTCACTTTCGCAATCAGTCGAAGGCGCAGCATCGTCCAATGTGAAAGTACCAATACTACGTTGTGATGTGAGTGCCCACTGTTTGCTCGGTGTGGGCGAGTTAAATCGCTCGGTAAAATCTGGTTCGAACAGAACAAAGCCCGCCGTTAAATCAGAATCAAAGCTAGCATAGTTTTGCACTGCCTGTTCCTGAGCGTTTAACGCTTCGACATCAAAGGACACACCGTTAAACGGCTGATTCATATAGGCGAAAGATTGGTTGCCTGGGTAATCCCAACTAGGGGTATTGACGACATTGAAGAACTTAGGATAAAAACGACCGATTTCCAGCTGATCAGCATCGAGATCCATCGTTAGGTAAGTTGCCCCTGTCGTAAACTGGACAGTACCAACCTCATTCCAATTGTGAGTCAGTTGTCTCGTTAGGTTACTACTATCGAAAGCGGGAATTGTGCTGGGTGTGACTGTACCGCTGACTGCCGATGCCGTCGGGTAAATGACACGATAAGTTACATTAAGTGGACCATTATCCAAGCCATAATTGCCTGTCTGAGGGTAGTCGCATTGCTCAGACGCACTGCCTCTAGCGTCACCATGCACAATGGGAACATAGCTCACAGTAAAATCATCACCAGACGCCATAAAACCGGGACTGCCTGTTGTGGTTGCTGGGTTGAGGTTTGAGCTATTATTCACCTCAGCCACATTACACATTGCGATTTTCCATGGTCGCGAGTAGACATCAAACTGGCCTTGTAATGCACCGCCTTCTACGGGGCAACGGCCATCATCACAGACAAAGCTGTTATCGGTCATCGTCACTCGAATATGACCAGACTCTTTAAAGGTAAAATCAGCGTTACGATTCGAGTCTGTTAGTTGGGCACTAAAAGTGAAATCATTCGTATCAACCAAGGCGGAAGAGGGTCTTTGGTAGGAAAAACTCGCCGTAGGACTTCCGGTATAACCTAATGTGATCAACTGGCCACTATTACTACACGCTTTTACATCGACACTCGCCTGATTGTTCTGACCCGCAATCACATACTGATCTGCGACCTCAAATTTATACGGCACATACTTGATCTGATCCGTATCTTCAAACGTCTGCCCCTCTGTCGTGAGGCTCGCTTTCAGATCATACTCTCCGACAGTGGAGGTTGGTAAGGTGGTTACTCGATATTGAGCAATACCATTTGCTTCAGCAATAAAATTAATGCTCAGGTTATTGCCATTTTCCTGAATTAAAGACGGTTGATAACCTGAAAGATAATTGCCATCGCTATCTAAAACATGGACCTCAACAATCTGGTCATCCCCAATCTCGCAGGTTAGATGATAGTTGTAGGGTTTAATTTCGATACGACTAATCTCTACCGGAGTCGAGCATTCATTGCCCCTCGCATCGATTCGGCTGCTTCCATCCATTTCGATATATCTAGATGTAATCGAACCAATAATAGACGCACTGCCACTAAAACGAGCTGAATGACGGCTGAAGATAACAGCATAAATAGGCTGGGTTCCTTCACCTATATCAATATTAGCCAATACTCCAGATGTTGAATTTTCCGCCCATATAATTAAGTTGGAGCTATCATTATCTTTTGTGACAAATTTACCGTTATCGATCATGGTTAGCTTGTTCACTTTAAGCCATGTTTTATTCGGGAACTGAACCACGGCATCATTTAGTATGACCAGTTCACCAATTTGATACTCGCTGTTGGGGAATATGTGTACTCCACCGCTGACTGTTACCTTGCTATAGTTATTTCCCGTAAAGGACTCTGGTGTGCTATTCCAACCTAAAGTCACACTCTGTGTAGTGGTAAACACAGATTCTACGGCAGGGCTATCAACAAATAATGCAGAGTCGGCCTCACAAGCTTTTCCATCACAAGCTTGTTGCTCATCCCACTCTTTTACGACTTGATCAAAGCCCACTTTGCCCAGAAAAGACTTGGTGCCATATATGTTTCCGTCGCCAGTAAACGTTAATGCTGAAGATGCAGCACCTTGCCAACTTTGTACGGCATAAGGTGCGATTGCACACTGTTCTGGAAACACCGATGGCGGATTAGCTGTATTGCTACAGTTCAAATCACTAACACCATTAGAAGGAGCGGGTCTGTGAGCTCCGTTCTCGAGTGCTTGCGTTTTCTTGTCAATCAGTAGCCAACCATTGCCATCATTACGATAGTATTCAAGATCACTCATTTTTATCGAACTGTTATACTCACTCACAATCGTAATTTGGTAAGTATTGCCAGTAACAAGCTGTTGCTCGTTAAAGATATAGCTGCCTGAACTTTTTTCTTCCTTTGTGTACCATAAGGTATAACCATGGCTACCTTGGTTAAGAACAAAGCTTTGATAGTTATCAGAAGCCAATACAGTAAATGAAACAGTGAAGTCTTCCTTGCCCTTATATTGACATGCAGCAAAGGTTACGGCCGAAAACAGCAATAGTGTCAAGCTGATAAACAGCGACTTAATTATTCGCATCATCACTCCCTAATCCATACTTGCTGACTACGCTGCATTTGATTTACCCCTGTTCCACAATTTGCCACTGAGGTCACCACATACATTTGAGTTCCGTCCGCAAGTTGTCCACCTCTTGCCTGACAACTTACCTCAACACTCTGGCAACTGACCGTGGTTTGAAATAGATTTATCGCTGTCCCATCTATCGCTGCACATTGATTGGCCACTGAATCTGCGCCTGCAATATCATAAATCTCTTTTAGCGCCCACTCGTTGCCAGAGTGCGCTAACAGAGCTGCCTGCGTCCCTATCGCATCCTTCGAGTGACTATCACTGTTTGACCAGCTAATACGGCTAAGGCTTGTTGCCAGAAACCCCATCACAACAAGCACAAAAATAATCACTATATATAAACTGCCTTGCTGTTTTTTACGGAACATTTAGCACCTGTATCTGCTGCTGAAAGTTACTCGCTTCGTCTCCCTGCGCATTGTTAAACGTGATATCAACATCAACAATGCCATTGGTCTGAACGGTTGCAGGAATGTAATCGAGCGTTCCATCTACGCCGATGTCTGATAAGGGTAAATCATTATTACCATTCACCGCTCTGCGCAGTTGACCACCAGCCAAACAGTAATCGACACGACCATTAGGATTATAGATGTAATGACGATTCGACACTGAATTGCCAACTAAAGAAGACGCGGCATCTGGAATTAAAAAGGTATCGTTGCTGCTAGTGACATTGTTCAGTGGGAACACATTGTTCGTCGGATTTGCTTCGGTAGGATTAATGACTAGAGTCAGTTGGCCTAGATCGTCCGCAGTGACGCCTTGCTGACCGATAACAAACTGAATATCGTCCCCTGAAACCGCATAATAACCCGAGTCCAGAATCGGAAAAAAAGAGAGACAACTAGTGGACTGTGCGATTACGCTGTTGCTACTAAGCATATTAGGCACCGCATGGCGAATCTCGCGCGACATTTTCTCCAATATAAATTTCGCCTGAGTTTGCAATCGCTGACGTTCGACCGTATCCGAATAGCCTCTCGCACCCAGCTCAACAAAGCCAGCAATACCCAGCACCAGAATCGCGCCAACAATTAGGGTGATCACCATTTCAATTAACGTGAAACCTTTGGCTTTCATCAATAGTTACCTCGATAAGCATCCAGGGTCACGGGTGTCTGGTCGGCGGCAGAAATCACTAGATTAATTCTCTTTAAGCTCGTTCCATCTGCATAAGTCACCTCAATATCCAAACGGAAATTACGGTAGCTGGAATCTCCTAGTAACAAATCTAAATCACGACATCCGTTGGCAGGTTGTTGCTGCCAACAGCCAATAAAGTCATCGACATCGTTATATAACTGTGGACGAATGGCGTCAGCATCAACTCCCTCATCTTCCTCTGCACCAAAGTCGTCCTCTGCGGTACAACTGACAACCGGCTGGCCAACAATGACTTCATCACAGCGAGCAAAGCCACCGCTCAAATCGCTGTTTTCATCGAAACCACGCGCCAAAATTGAGGACATAACACTTTGTCCCAACGCCGCCGATCTAGTTTGGTAGTAAGGGTCTGCTGAACGCGTTATTTGTGGCACGAGAAAACTGGTGATAGTCACCATAGCCAGCCCCATCACCACAATCACAATGATGCTCTCGATTAAGGTAAAGCCAAGCTTACGCTTCATTAGCACCCCCGTGGCGAAACGTAACCAATGGCATTTATTTCCACCCCTGCACAAGTGCCATCTGTAGAACGCATTTCAATCAGGACAGGAGCAACAACATCACTCAGGCTCCCCAACAGATCAAAATTGACTAGATCACCAACATTAGAGCTAAAAGTAACATCTTCAATCACCACCCAATCACTGCGACTTTGATTTTGATCTGCACAGGCAGCTTGGGAGCCAATACAGTCGTTCAATAAGCGTAAGGAAAAGTTGCTATTGCCAACCACAGCATCAATATCGATATTCGATTGCATGCGGTTAACCTGAACCTGGCGAATAACCGAGATTACCTGCTCTTGAGCAATAAAGGGAGAAAAGCCGGAAGTACCAGCATAACGACTGGCAGCATACGCAGAAACAATCGCAATAAGTAGGATGACAATAATCAACTCAACTAATGTAAAACCAGAGAACTTCGACTTAATCATGCCTAGTACCGTGAAGGGAGACTTTTAAAGTATATCAGTTGGTGCAAAAGATCTGCGTGATGAGGACTGAAAGATGATGGTATAACGTAAGAAAAAGGCCAGCGTTGCTGGCCTATTTACTAATTTGTGACGTTAGCCTTCGGCAGGTGCTAGTACATCACACGCAGTCGCCGCTTCCTCACCTTCTTCAGGCACAACCAATGTCACTGTTGCCGCCACATCCGCTGCTGTTGCCTCAGTGTAGCGAACACAAGCGCCGTTATAGTTAGCAATACCATAAACAATTGTTGCATCGGTACCATTGGTACCTGTTGTGCTAAGAACAACGAACTCCCCTGATTGCTCTATTGTTGCACCAATACCGTTAGTATTATCCGCAATAGGGTACCCAAACGAATGCTGTACGCCACCTACAACATTTTCCGAAGTTGTATCTACCCAACGAACTCTCTCAATACCTTCGATAGCTGCGCGCCCATATGAGATCCCCATAGAGCCCGCAACTGCTCCTCGAAATCCTTCTAAGGTTGCCTGTCGAGCATCATCTTGTAAGTTCAAAAAACGTGGTGCCGCAGTGACGGCAAGAATACCCAAAATAACAATGACTACCACAAGTTCAATAAGGGTGAAACCGCCTTGTCTTTTCATCGTTCTATCTCTCTATTTTTATAGCGCATTACTGCAGAGTTACGGTCACACGACCCGTTTCAATTTCATAAACAAACTGATTTTCGCTATTACCCTCTTGCTGAATATAGGTGCAAGTTGAAGCCCCGTCATCAGCCTGAGCTGAATACTTAATATTTGAATCGGCCTCAGCTTGAGCAGTTGTGCCCACTCTTGGCGGATTCTGAAGTAGGTTAGACATGAGTTCGATACAAATATCATTGGTCAGCCCGGCAGGAAAACTATTGTCACCGTTGTTGATGGCATACGGATAGCCATCTCTAAAATCCCCACCAGCTTGATCAGAACTTGTAAGCCAAAAATCAACACCGTCATAGTTCACTGTATTACGTGTTGTACCATCAATGGTCACCGAGGGTCTCGCCTCTGCTTCCCACTGGGCTCTAGCCGATAACACGCCCGTCGCATATCCACCAGCAACACCTTCAACACTGGCTTTTTTTGCTTCATCAGTCACATCTAAAAAGCGCGGTAACGCCGCCACGGCAAGTAAACCTACCACGACAATGACCACGACCAACTCAACCAATGAAAAACCAGACTGTTTGTTAGCCATAAATTAATAACCTACTATTTAGTACACCGTATTATACGGAATTTTCTTACTTCTGCTAGAAGCCAAACTTCAATTATGAGACTCAGCTAAGAATCCAACTTTAGCAGAAAACTTGTTACCGATCAGATTGATAGTGAACACTCTGCCTTGCTGATAAAAATAGCTACAACTGTAGCTGGTGCCTATTGAATCATCGACTATCTTCCATGGCTCTTTACCTAGGATTTCTTTCTCTGGGTATAGAACCTCTAACCAAAAAGTACAGCTATTCTGTCGGTCACTATCAAGCGGTTCAATCCACCCACTATTAGTGTAGTTCAACACCCTACCATCAACCTCTAACGGCGTATTTCTCTTTGCCAATAACCACTGCTGCTTAAAGTAACTCGCTCGTTCAATCACTCTTTGAGTCGCCAGCAAGAAAGCAGAATCGTTGGCCTTAACTTCTACATTCTGCCACGCGAGTAGCAAGCTGAGAGTCAGAACCATCACCACCAGCAACCAAGTGATTAATCTTGAGCGCTGAAGGAACAGTGCCGCATTAACCCTTGATAGCATCAAGCATGCCCCACATCGGCAGGAAGATACCCAGCGCAAGCACTAACACCATACTGGCGACAATCACCAACAATATCGGCTCGATGCGTGCTGTTAGTGTTTTTAGGTCATAGTCCACTTCTCTGTCATAGAAGTCAGCTACTTCTAGTAGCAGTTCGTCTATTCGCCCCGTCTCCTCGCCGACAGAAATCATCTGAATAACCAATGGTGTAAAGATGCCGCTATTAATTGCTGTCGATGATATAGGGCTGCCCGCTTCAATGGAGGATTTCATCTCAAGAAGTCGGTTTTCTAGAAATCGATTTCCTAACGCTTCCGCAGATAAAGCCAATGATTGATTGAGCGGTACCCCCGCCTTAAGCATCAAGGCAAAGGTTCTTGAAAATCGTGACAGTTGAGCTCGATTGATCAACTCTCCGACCACAGGCATTCTCAAGCGAAACTTATCCCACTGCTCACGACTATTGGCAGTCCCGATCCAAGCTTTCAGGGCAAATAAGGCACCTATCATGATAGCGACCAGAACCAACCAATAGTTAACAAAGAATTCTGACGTTGAAATGAGGATTCGTGTTGGCAGTGGCAGATCCACACCGAAGCGAGCGAACATACTGGTAAACTGAGGGATCACTTTAACGTTGAGAATAAACATCGCGACCACAATAAAACTGATCACAAACGTCGGGTAACGCATCGCTGTTTTAATACGCTTACGTGTTTCAACTTCCTGCTCATAGTAGTTCGCCAGTTGCAACAAGGCCTGATCAAGACGACCTGTGTTCTCCCCGACATGGACCATAGAGACAAACAGTGAGCTAAACACTTTAGGATACATCTGCATTGAATTCGACAAGCTGCGACCGTTGGTTAGCTCTTGAGTGACCGCTTCAAGCGCTTGCTGAAGTTGCTTGTTGGCGCTATTTTGACTCAACCCTTTCATCGAGCGCAGCAAGGGAACTCCGGCTTTAGTTAAGCTGTATAGCTGACGACAGAAAATGACCAGCACTTCCAAAGGGATCGTTGGAGTGAGTAACGCTTTGACATCAATATTGAACGCAGCCTGACCACCGCCAGCCTGAATACGGGTCGGAATGATTCCCTTACTCAACAACTGTTCGGCAACCGCATCCTGAGTCGGTGCTTCTATCGTTCCAGACGTCGCTGAGCCATCTGAGTGCCTGCCTTGATATCGAAAATGTGGCATAGTGATTCCTAGATGTAGATCGCCTGTGCAGAACCTGAAGAGTCACCTTCTCCCAAGGTCTTCACTTCACTCAAACTGACAATGCCTTGCAAAGCTAACTCCATGGCAGAAGCAAGCAACGGTTTGTAGTTGGGTGCGTTACGCGCCACGCGTGAAAAGCCTACGGCATCATTTGCGCGAAGCATATCCATCATATCTTGCTCAAGCTCAAGCATTTCAAATACACCAATACGCCCTCTGTAACCCGTTAGGTTACAGTTTTGGCAACCACGGCCTTTAACAAAATGACTTTCAACCTGATTAGGGAAGCGTTGAGCGATCCATTGCTTGTCTGCCGCATCAAGCTCATCTTCCGTTTTACAATCAGGGCATACTTTTCGCACCAATCGCTGAGCGACGACCGCACGAACAGCACTCGCCACAAGATAGCCTGGCGCCCCCATGTCCATCATTCGTAGCGCACTATCGACAGCATCATTGGTATGCAATGTACTTAGCACTAAATGCCCAGTAAGTGCTGCACGAAGGCCAATTTCGACCGTTTCCTGATCACGCATCTCACCGACCAAGATGATATCAGGGTCTTGACGTAGAAATGTTCTCAACACAGTAGAGAAATCGAGGTCTATCTTAGGATTAACCTGAACCTGATTGACTCGCGGTAATCTGTATTCAACGGGATCTTCAGCAGTAATGATTTTTTTGCCTGGCTCATTGAGTTCATTGAGTGCACCATACAGAGTCGTTGTTTTTCCCGAACCAGTTGGGCCAGTCACTAATATCATGCCGTGAGGTCGACGCAATTGACGCCTTAACCTGACGAGTAGATCATCGGGCAAACCTGACTCTTCTAGTTTTCTCACGCCTGAAGACTGGTTGAGCAGACGCATAACCACCGACTCACCGTATTGCACTGGCATAGTAGACATACGAATGTCCACCGATTGCCCTTTGGCTCGGATATTAAAGCGTCCATCCTGCGGCAAACGCTTTTCAGAAATATCTAAGTTAGCCATTAGTTTTAGACGCAGCACTAACGCCGAGGCAATGTTGACCTCATTGAGCAATGTTTCATGCAAGACCCCATCGATACGCTGGCGTAGACGCAGAACATTCGAATCTGGTTCAATGTGGATGTCCGATGCTCCCACTTGGATGGCATCTTCAAACAGTGAATTGATCAACTTAACCACTGTCACTTCGTCACTGTCTTCACCTTCAATATTAAAATCGAAGGCTTCGGTTACCTGATGCTCCGCCTGTAACTGCTCTGCAAACGAAGCAATTTCTTTAGTTCGGCGATAGTAGCGGTCAAACCCGTCCACCAGTTGTTTTTCTGGTGCGATAACAAACTCGATCGCGTATTGCGATAATTGACCGAGTAGCGCCTCCTGAGCAAACAGGTCGGCAGGATCGCTCATTGCGACTCGCAAGGTATCCATTTGACGACCAATGACCAATGCCCGTAAACGGCGAGCGTGCACTTCAGGCAGAAGTTGGACCGCATCGATATCGACATTGGCTCGACTGAGATCGATCAAGGGAATATCAAGTTGCTGAGACAAAAATGTCAGCATCTGATGCTCACTTAAGAATCCTAACTCGATTAATGTCGCACCTAACTTTCGACCCGTTGATTGCTGTGCATTTAGCGCCTGCTCAACTTGTTGTTCAGTGATAATGCCCTCTTCGACTAGCAAATCACCCAAGCGCTTTCTTAATTTAATTTTCACTGCTGGATTCCTCTAAACTGCTAATCAGAGTTAGTCGGTCTCGGATAAATTGCTGCGACTGGCTAGAGAGTCCAAGCTTAGTCAACGCTTGATGGTAGGCGCTTTTTGCCGATGCTAAATCAAAAGCTCGCTCTTGTTGAATAGCCAGTCCTAACCACCAGCGAGCACTATCAGGCTCGATGGCAACTAACTGCTGGTAACTTTGCAGAGCCATCTCATCTTGCTTTTCTTTTTGCGCTAAAGCAGCACGTAAAGCTAAGTACTCCACTGAGACAGATTTTGGTAGGGCACTGAGTACCGTTAAAGCCACGCCGTTCTGCTGCTCTTTCATCAGCATTCTTGCCAAAGCTAAGCGTAAATCAACATCCTCTGGGTTGAGGGCGATACCTTTTTGCAAAATTTCAGCGGCTTTTCTTACTTCTCCTTTACCATAGTAAAGCGCAGATAAGCGTTTTCTGACTGAGGCATCGGCCGGTGTATAACGCAATGCCTCACTATAATGATTGAGTGCTTCTGATAGATTGTTGCCATCCAGTGCTTTTTTTGCGCGCTGTTGTGCTTTATCCGACAACTGCTGTGGCGTTAAATCGACTTGCTCAATGACCACTTCGCCTAGTTGAGCCTGTGTCACTTGAGAAGCTTGGTTGCTTGTCGCTTTATTTTGAGCCAGCAAAACAGTCGGAGCTTGCTGTAAATGTGGCGTTTTTTTACTCACCTTTTGCGTTTCTATAGCGGATTGGGACGGCTTATCTTGGCGATCCGTCCGATACAGGGCAGAGTGATTGGGCGTCACTTTCTGAGTGGGTGAAGCAACCTCAATTTGCTCGCTCGCAAATTCGATGGTCTCAAGTCGATCGCTCATCGGTGCTTGCTGAGATATTGCCCAGCCACCAACCGCTAAACTCAGCGCAAAACTTCCTACCACCCAAGGTAAAACAGGACGTTGTTTCACTGGGGCGATATCAGCTTTGGCAAGTGTCACTTTCGATGGCGACTCTTTAGCTAACTTGGCAAGCGCGTTATTAATTGCACTCATGATTTAACTCCACCCCCACAATAGCGGGCTCTTAAATTTAGGTTTACAACTGTCATAAGTGTCATGAATGGCAGCAAATAGTTGTCGATTAGTGACAATTGCTAGCTGTTGACTGCAAGTCAACAGCAGTGCTTTATGGCAGATTTGATTAATCAATCTTGGATAACCTTTGCTTGCTCGCCAGATAGCCTTCTTATGATTGAGAGAAAATAGAGAAGTTTGACCACCGACTTTGCTTAGTCGGTTGTCAATGTAAGCCACGGTCTCGTCAAGAGTCAGTCCGCGTAACTGAGCACTAAAAGTAATCCGCTGGCGAAACTGACGTAAATGATGCTGTGACAGACGTTCATCCAATTCAGGCTGACCAAATATTACCGTTTGCAACAGCTTACACCGTTCAGTTTCTAGGTTGCCGAACAACCTCAGCACTTCCAAAGCATCATCACTAAGAGCTTGTGCTTCATCAATCAATACAACAACCTGCTTGCCTTGCGCCGTCAGCTCAATCAGACGCCCCTGAATATCATCAACAATCGATGCTGACTCACTATTATCGATACCCAGTTCACTGGCGACCGCCTTTCGCAACTGCTCTCCATCCAAAGCGGGATTAGGTACAAATACCAATTGGATATGGGGTTCAAACAGCTTTGCCATGACTCGACATATCATGGTTTTACCTGTGCCCACTTCCCCTGTCACTTTGATTAGCCCTTCCCCCATGGCCAGTGCCGCCATGACTGTCTGAATCGCCTCATAATGAGGCTCTAACCCCAAAAACAAGTCTGTGTCTGGAGTGAGGTGAAACGGCAAGTGCTCAAAACCAAAGTGTTCGAGGTACATATATACTACTGCCCGTCAGGGAACCACTCTTGCAGCAAATCTCTAGAACGTTCCAGCTCTTTTTGCCAAGTGTTGATACCAACAACTGATGGTTTCAAAAGAATCACCAATTCGGTTTTTTGCGTCAGTTGAGTCGTATTGCGGAACAGATGCCCTAATGCGGGTACATCACCTAAAAATGGCACTTTTGACACTTGCTCAACCGTGTTCGACTTCATTAAGCCACCAATCACTACGACATCGCCATCTTGAGCACGAATCACCGAATCCGATTCTCGAATCGAGCTTGTTGCTAATGGCAATGTTAGTCGTCTCGAACCGTAATCAATTTCTTTCTGCTCTTGAGTCACATCAATAACAGCAGGATGAACGTGCAATAACACATTACCTTGGTCATCAATCTGCGGAGTGACATCTAACGAAATACCGGAGAAGAAAGGGGTTAGCTCTATGTCTGTTGTGGTATTCGATGTCGAACTGTTCGAATCCGTATTTGCTGAGAAATCAGTGACAAAATAACTGTCCGTGCCTACCTTGATAACCGCTTTCTGGTTGTTGGAGGCCGTCACCCGAGGGCTTGAAAGAACATTCAGATCACCTTGCGTTGCCATAAAGCTCAATACGGCTTCAAAACTACCGCTCGAAATAACCAAATTAGACTGACCGCCTAACAAGGTGCCTATCGTATCTAAGCCGGGCAAAGGAAAAGGCAAAGGCAAACCATTCGAGTCTTTGACCGTAGAGCCCTTACCTAAAGTGTAATTCGTCCCGTTTGATGTAAAGGCTTTCGACCAGTTTATCCCTTGTTGATAGCCATCACTCAAGGTCACTTCCAAAATCTTTGCTTCCAAAATAACTTGTCGGTGCATACGTTGCTGGGAGACCATTAAGAAGTTGCGAATTTCTCTAATCTCATCAGGATAAGCTCTGACGGTAATCACACTCGCCTGAGGGCTCACCACAACACCTTGTCCATTGCCAGAACCAATAAGTTGTGAAACCGCACTTTCTAACTGAGGCCAAAAATCACTTTCGTTAGTCGTTTCAATCTCCGTCCCACCTCGAGTCGAGTTAGTCGAGTTACTGCTAGATGAGTTCGAGTTTGAATTAGAATTGGATGAGTTGTTCGACGAACTGTTATCGGTATTCGTGATCGTACCGGTTGAAATCGAGGTAAGTGAACGACCAGAACGCTTGAACTGTAAGTAATCAACCGGAATAGTCACCGTTCGTAACCCCGCAGGATAAACCTGAATTACGTTACCTGACTTAGTCACTTCGTAGCCATACATGTCTTGAACTACCGATAGCACCTCATCAAGAGAAACATCACTCAGATTAACTGTGATAGAACCTGTCACTTTGGGGTGGATAGCGGCGCTAAATTCCGTTCCTTTAACCAAGCTGGTAAAAAAAGCTTTTGCTTCGACGCCATTGGCCTTGATTCGAAAACGTTTTATGGTTTTGCTTTCTGTTATGTCGTCATTGGCAAGTTCCGGCATCAAGTCAGCCTCAACAGAAGGCGGCAGAGTTTCAAGGCTGCGGCTATTTTGCTCATTGATCGCTTGATTGAGAGTGCCTTTCGCTTCTATCGGATCGCGATGTCCCATGGAGCAACCAGCCAATATAGATGTAATCGTAATTGCGATAGCGAGTTTACGCATATGTTTCCACTGACCTTACTGTTTAATTTCCATAGAAAAGAGTTCTAATTTCCATTGCTGTTCACCGCGAGACAAAATGACAGCATCTGACTGGACTTGATTAATTCGGTAGCCATTAATTTTTTCCCCCATCCCCCTTACCTGACCAGCAAGAGTCGCTAAACAATCTTGCTCACCAGAACAGACGATAGCTTGAAGCTCCGGTAGGGGTGGTCGCACCTTTTGCTTCGGTTTCTCACCCGCAGGCCGTTGAGCTTCCCAACCCAGAGGTGCTGTCGGATCTTGTGCTGACCAAACAGTCGTTGAAATAAGCATGAATACTGCAAACAGCCACTTTCTATCCACCAATAAACTCCTGTCTGGAACCTAGGGTATACACTTCAAGCACTAAACGGGCTTCAGGATACGCTTCAACCGTGTATCGAAAGCTTCGCCAGTAGTATTTCATCGGTAAGTTCTCTAGCGTATCTAAATACTCAACGATGGCAAAATAGTTCCCCGTCACTTCGAGTCTGACTGGATGTAAGTAGTAACTGGACAGGGTTTCTGATTGTTCATTACTTACTATTGGCTCAGCTTGCATTGATTCGAGCGCGACCAGCTTTAAGCCTTTTGTCTCTGATAAGACATCTTCTAGCAGTAGCGCCATCTCGCTCGGTGAAATCAGATTCTCAACGATCTCTGCAAGTTGCTCAGATAAACTCTGACTTTCAGACATCAAACGCTTGAACTCCAGATTGAGTTCTTGGTCTGGATCCTTTTTAAGTTTAGCCGTCATTAATAATATGTCGGCCTCTAAACGTTGTGCATCGAGCTTAGTAGCAGTGATCTGTTTCATCACCGCTTGATTGTTTTTTAAGATCGGCTCAACCAATACAACATATATTCCTAGTCCAAACGCCACGACGCCACATAGAGCGACCAGCCATTTCTCCCGCTGACTTAACTGAGCAAACTTGTCTTGCCACTGTTGCCAATACTGCTGCATTATTCGCTCTCCTGAGTCGTCTTTAGTTCAAACGTGATAATGCCTTGTTCATTGCGACCTATTTTGAGTTTCTCAAACGTCCTTCCTACGAGGTCTAACTCAGATTTGAATTGATTGACCCAATTAGGGATCGCTTGCGGATTTCTGGCTAAACCAACCAAATCAAGCGTGACGGCATCAATGGAGATCTCACTCAACGAGATATCGTTGCGACCTAAAGCCGCCAAAGAACGCATCACACCGGAATAACCAACTTGCTGAGTTTCATCAAACTCGCTGACCGCTTTGAGAGAGTTTCGTTTCGCTTCTATTTCTAGCTTTAACCTTGCTACCGCAGCAACTTTGGCAGGGGTCGGTTTATGCTGACTAAGGCGTTGGTTCAACACCGCGGTTTGTTTTTCAAACTCTGCGACTTGTGACCGATATAATTGCAGTTCTTGAGTTAACTGAGTTTTCTGGTACACCAATGCGGCACTGCTGAGCAAAAGAAAGGCACTTAACACTCCCCAGATGAGCGCAACATTGCGTAGGGTGAAATAGTCTTGCTTCGTTTTGAACTCTTCAGGGAACAGGTTGATCTGTGCATTTTGTAAATTTTGAACAATTCCAACCAGAATTTCTCCGGATTGCTGTCCCAACTCCGACAGCTGCGAGACTTTGACACTAAGCGTGTCGTTTAAAGCGTCAACGATTTGCTGCTGCTCTTCATCATCACAACAGATGTACATTTGGTGCAGAGAAACACTGCGTAACTGTGACGAAAGGTAATCAATCGAACGTTGCAACTCTAGTGCGATACCATCTAGCTGTAAGATACTACTTGCAACGCCCGTCAATGGTGAGGCAATGCCTCGTATTGTACGTTGGAATGCACATTGCGACTCCACAAATGCACTAACTCTGAACTGACTTTGCCTGCTGCGTTGAAGTAATAAGAAGTTTTTATTCTCACTCGCATGCCCCCAGACTTCGTCCTCAACCATAATTCTCGACAACTCTATGTTGAGTGATTTGAGACCGTGATATAAGTTGACTACTGCACTGCGCGAAAATACATAGACTTGCAGTTTATTGCTGTTAGGCAGAGCCACAGCGTCTGCCACAATATCGGTCACTCGTTCGCTAACAAGATCTTTGAGTAAGAATGGCAAAGCCCCAGCAAGTTCGTTTTCTGGAACACTTGGCTTTTCTATCTGGTAGGTTTGGTACAGGTTGGAGTCGAGCACGACATCAAGCACAACCTCAGACACATTCGCATCTCGCAAAGCATCCAATAATGTTTCATGCCACGTAGAGCCCTGATAAGGAACCGACAATGCTAACTCTACACCAGGCAATGATGAAAAATAGAGTGCACTCGGCTGAACAACAACGCTCAGACGCTTTGCCGTTTCTTTACTGCGCTTAAATTTGCTAATCAGTGATTGAATGTTCATTCTGCTCTATGTTCTTCTCCAGCGATTGCGCCGACCAGCTTGTACTTTGTTCGAAGATGGACTGACATTCATGCTGCTAGCTGCAAGTGGCAGCATCTGTTTCTCAGCACATAAGTAGCGACCCTGTATACCGTGCACGCCCAAATCTAAAATCGTTTTATGTTCTTGCTTATTATCGACACCAACGGCGATTACCTGAGTTTTAAGTCCATCACACGCCCCCATTAGACTGCGGACAAACAACTGGTTTTCATGCCGTTGTTCGATCTTTTTAATTAAACTTCGATGGAGCTTCAAATAACTGACAGGTAGCTCTTTAAGGTAATGGGTACTGACGATTGAACGGCCAGCTTGCCCTACTGCCACTTGGCACCCTAAACCGGCAATCATCTTGCTCACTGGACGCATGTAATCCAGATGCTTAACCAAACGGGCTTCAGCAAATTCAAATATTAGCCTCGCTCTTTGCTCCGACGGCAATTGCAGGAGTTCATCTCTGAACCACTTGAAGTAACTTCGGTCGGCAAATGGAACAACATGCAAATTGATGGCGTAAGTTGCTGAATCGTTTGACTGAGCGAGGTAGCGCCTAATTGTCGTGATTGTCGCCGTATCAAGTCGAGCTTCGTAGCCCACTGATTCTATCGCTGAATTAAATCGCGACGCCTTAATCACTCCCTTATCTGGGTCATTAATGCGTGCAAACAGCTCATAATGGTCAACTTTCTTATCTTGCTGCTGGTTCAGGAGATAGCAAGGCTGGGAGAATATGTACAGGTTCTCAGGCTTTAGCACCACATCAAACAAAGTTCGCCAACGGACACTGCCTCGTTCTTCGTCTGCTTCAATGTGTTTTTGAAAACGACTCCAAGTATTGATGCCTTGCAATTGTGCACTTTTTAACGCAGTTTCAGCTTCATCAATAATTCGCCCTTGACTCTCTGCCTCACGGTACATACTGACACCAATATGCACCCAATTATCGGTTTCAAGAGGAGAAGGAGGATCAAGTTTGGCTAACTGTTTTAAACAATGGCCAGCCATATTTGACACTTCTTTAGTCGACAAATTAGGCGCAAAAATAGCAAAATCCGAGCTGTAATAACGAGAGAGGATCACATCTGGATATCTCTGTATCACATTATTCAGTCCTTCACCCACTTCAATGAGAAAGTCGTTCGCCACCTGCTTACTTTGCTCAACTTGAATCACTTCCCAGTCATCTACCCGAATGATCAACACGCCACCATGGGATCCATGTTCAGACAAAGCCGCTTCCAATTTGCTATCGAATAGCACTCGATTGGCCGCCCCCGTTAACTGATCCAAGAAGGTCTGCGAGCGGATAAAGGTATCAAAACGACTTCGCTCCTGACGCGCATCTTGAAGTTCTTCTATAAGTCGATCGAGTGCTTCACTAGCAGTATAAGGCCACTCTTTGACATCGCCTTGCGCATACTCCTCTACTCGACCCGCTAATATCATTCGGCCACGCTCTTCAAGCAGTTCAGAGCCATGCAGTTGATCCTTAAGCCACTTAAGACCACGATGCAGACAGAAGACGATCAGTGCAACAGCTAAGGTAATCGACCACAGCGCTTGCATTGAGTATCCATAACCAATATACGGTGGGACCGCTTTAAAACGAATGCTATAGCCGTCATTGCGCTCCAAGGTGTATTGAGTGTGATATAGCAGAGAGGCGTCTATTTTAGAGGTTGTGTCTTTGAATCGATAAATCACACCGTAAGACGAGTGCAACTCCATCTCGACAATGTTCGAGGCTTGAAGCATTTTTGGCATCCATCGCTGGAGAGAATAGGCCGCATCTGGGTCTTCCATCTCTTTATCGACAACTTCAACAATGCCTTTCAATGAGTGCTCTAGATATTCTTGACCCAGTTGTTTAAACGACAGTGTCCCACCAAGAAATAGAATAAACATCGCACTCGTGACAATGACAGTCACAAAGGCAACAAGTCGAGTACTCAATTTTAAGGTAGGCGTGTACCTCATGGATAAAGAATTCCTTTTCTCAACGTATGATTCAAATTTTCAGGATGCTAATAGATAAACAGTCACTTAGCTAGCATTCCTTACCCAGCAACTAGGGGGATTTCGTATGTGATATTATTTACTATATAAAAAAGCCGCGACTTGCGCGGCTTTTTTTCAATAACAAGCACTTAGAATGGGATGTCGTCATCAAAATCCATTGGTGGCTCATTGTATTGAGGCTGAGCTTGTTGTGGCTGTGACTGTTGCTGATATGCAGGCTGTTGTTGCATTGCAGGTTGCTGTGGTTGTCCCCAACCACCTTGTTGTGGCTGTGATTGACCCATACCTTGCGCAGGAGCACCACCTTGAGCACGACCACCAAGCATTTGCATTACGCCATTGTAGCCCTGAACAACGATTTCAGTTGTGTAACGGTCTTGACCATTTTGATCTTGCCATTTACGCGTCTGAAGTTGACCTTCAACATAAACTTGAGAACCTTTACGAAGATACTCACCCGCCACTTCCGCAAGTTTGCCAAATAACGAAACACGGTGCCATTCCGTTTTCTCACGCTGTTCGCCAGTCGCCTTATCACGCCACGATTCAGACGTTGCGATAGTGATATTTGCTACTGCACCGCCGCTAGGCATGTAACGTATTTCTGGGTCTGAACCCAGATTACCTACTAAAATAACTTTGTTAACTCCACGGCTAGCCATGTTTCGCTCCGTCTAAATTGGTAATGATAGATAAATAGCGCAATAGGATAACACGCTTTACGCTCGGGACAAATTCCTCGACTGACAATGTATCGTCGTAGCTCTAAGTCAAACAACTCTAAGTCTATTTTTAGACCCCTCTTCAGCTCCCCTTCTCCTGAGTAATTCATGAATTACTTTTTGTCATGAATTTTAACGCAAACTGCACACCTCGATTCGCACTGATGGTTTCGTTGCAGCACTCTATGTGTGCACTAATGCAAATACACAGGATTTAAAAAAATGAACAAAAAAATATACACCAGAACCATTCACTTTTTATCTGAAGACGTCACTGCCACTAATCCATTTATTGATAAGCTTGAGCAACAGTTAGAACTGACCATACCTCGAATGCAACCTAATGATCTGCTCATCGCACTTCAACGGCACAAACACCGAATTTTATTAATTGATCACTACGCTTATACTAGGCTCAAAAGCCAGATTCGCGATCTTCCACTGGCTGATAAGTCATTTGAAACGATCATTTTCAATGTGACACATCCGCTTTCAACCGATGAAGTTCTTGCTTTTGGTCACCTTAAAGGCCTCTTCTATCAACAGGATTCTATTGAGTACATCGCCAAACGCTGCAAAGATATTATCAATGGCGAGAATTGCTTGCCAAGCAAAGTATCTGCACAACTGCTCTATTACTATCGCAGTGTCGTCGACAGTCAGACCGCACCCGCAACGGTTGATCTCACGATTCGTGAACTGCAAATTTTACGCTGCCTGATCTCTGGAGCGTCTAACATACAAATTGCTGAAGATATGTTTATTAGTGAATTTACCGTAAAGTCTCATCTGCAAAAGATCTTCAAAAAATTGTGTGTGAAAAATCGTGCTCAGGCTGCATCGTGGGCTAGACAACATATGAATCCCAACTACTGAGTCACATAGTTAAAACGAATTCAATACGAATACTGGCGTATTCATTATCTATTTAGTTAAAGCATGGTATTGTTGCGCCAGTCAGGAATTCAGTAAAAAAATTGAAAGGTTTAATCATGATCAAAAAGTGCCTTTTTCCGGCCGCCGGTTACGGTACACGCTTTCTACCAGCGACGAAATCAATGCCAAAAGAAATGATGCCAGTGGTCAATAAACCACTGATTGAATATGGCGTCGAAGAAGCGATTCAAGCAGGTATGAACGGGATGTGCATCGTCACTGGACGTGGCAAACACTCTATTATGGATCACTTTGATAAAAACTATGAGCTAGAGCATCAGATCAGCGGTACCAATAAAGAAGATTTATTGATCGATATCCGTGACATTATTGAGACCGCCAACTTTACTTACATTCGTCAACGTGAGATGAAAGGCCTTGGCCATGCCATCCTTACTGGTAAAGAGCTGGTTGGTGACGAACCCTTTGCCGTCGTACTCGCCGATGACCTGTGTGTCAATGAACAAGAAGGTGTTCTCGCGCAAATGGTCGCCCTATTCAAGCAGTTCCGCTGTTCAATCGTTGCCGTTCAGGAAGTGCCAGAAAGCGAAACTCACAAGTATGGTGTGATTTCCGGTGAAATGATCAAAGACGACATCTTCAGAGTTGATGACATGGTTGAAAAACCTGAGCCAGGAACAGCGCCAAGTAATTTAGCCATCATTGGCCGTTATATTCTTACGCCAGATATTTTTGAGCTGATTGAAAATACCGAACCAGGCAAAGGTGGTGAGATTCAAATCACCGATGCGTTACTTAAACAGGCAAAAGCAGGTTGTGTTCTGGCATACAAATTCAAAGGTCAACGATTCGATTGCGGAAGCGTTGAGGGTTACATCGAAGCAACAAATTACTGTTTTGAGAATCTTTATCTGAAAGACACAAAAAAATCTGAGCTTGGTAAGCAACACACCACCAAAGAAGACGTATAACCCGTCTGTTACAAAGATTAAGGCAGCTATCGGTAGCTGCCTTTTTGTTACTGTTTTTTTATCCAGTATTTTTCTTTGCACATTTCTCACTCTATGTAATACTTAGCCGACTTGTTTTTGCATAGAGTAATCAAGATGGATCAGATTGAAATCCGTGGTGCCCGCACCCATAACCTAAAAAACATTAACCTAACGATTCCACGTGACAAGTTGATTGTGATTACTGGTCTATCTGGTTCCGGTAAGTCATCTTTAGCTTTCGATACACTCTATGCCGAAGGTCAACGTCGATATGTCGAGTCACTCTCTGCATACGCTCGTCAGTTCTTATCCCTAATGGAAAAGCCCGATGTCGACCACATCGAAGGGCTATCACCTGCGATATCGATTGAGCAAAAATCAACGTCACATAACCCTCGCTCTACCGTAGGTACGATTACGGAAGTCTATGATTACCTCAGACTCCTTTACGCGCGAGTAGGTGAACCTCGCTGCCCAGAGCATAAAACGCCTCTAACGGCACAGACCGTCTCTCAGATGGTGGACAAGGTTTTAGAACTTCCTACTGGCTCAAAAATGATGCTACTCGCTCCTATCGTCAAAGAGCGTAAAGGTGAACACGTCAAGACGCTGGAGAATTTGGCGGCACAAGGTTTTATCAGAGCTCGTATCGATGGAGAAACCTGTGATCTTTCCGATCCTCCGACCCTTGAGCTGCATAAAAAACACACCATTGAAGTCGTCGTAGACCGCTTTAAAGTCCGTGATGATCTTCAGCAACGACTGGCTGAATCGTTCGAAACTACCCTTGAACTCTCTGGCGGCATTGCAGTGGTTACTTCAATGGATGGAGACGGTGAGGAAATTGTCTTTTCGGCTAACTTTGCCTGCCCACATTGTGGCTATAGCATGCAAGAGCTTGAACCACGCTTGTTCTCATTCAATAACCCAGCTGGTGCGTGTGGTACCTGTGATGGTTTAGGTGTACAGCAATATTTCGACCCAGCTCGAGTCATTGTTGATGATTCACTAAGTTTGGCTCAGGGCGCTATTCGTGGTTGGGATCAGAAAAACTACTATTACTTCCAGATGCTTTCATCACTTGCAGATCACTATGGGTTCGATCTGCACGCACCATTTAATTCTCTGCCAAAAAAGACCCGGGACATTATTTTAACTGGCTCAGGTCGAACTGAAGTCGAATTTAAGTACATCAATGATCGTGGTGATATTCGCGTGAAACGTCATCCGTTTGAGGGCATTCTCAATACCCTTGAACGTCGCTATCGTGATACTGAATCGAATGCAGTCCGTGAAGATCTGGCGAAATACATTTCGACAAAAACATGTTCAAGTTGTGATGGCAGCCGCCTAAGACTGGAAGCTCGCAATGTCTTTATTGGTGATACCACCCTTCCTGAAATCGTTGAGTTAAGTATCGCTGAAGCATTGGAGTTCTTCGCAGGTCTAACCCTGTCCGGACAAAGAGCACAAATTGCCGATAAGGTAATGAAAGAGATTAACGACCGTCTGCAATTCCTTGTGAATGTCGGACTGAATTACCTCAACTTATCCCGCAGTGCGGAAACGCTTTCTGGGGGAGAAGCACAGCGTATTCGACTCGCTAGCCAAATTGGCGCTGGGCTTGTGGGTGTCATGTATGTTCTTGATGAACCTTCAATTGGTCTACATCAGCGAGATAATGAACGCCTGCTTAAAACGCTCACACATTTGCGTGACCTAGGAAATACCGTATTAGTTGTCGAGCATGACGAAGATGCTATCCGCATGGCTGACCACGTCATAGACATAGGTCCAGGGGCTGGCGTTCATGGTGGTAACGTGGTGGCAGAAGGTACCATGGAGCAAATTCTTGCCAACCCAGACTCTTTAACAGGTCAATACCTTAGTGGCGCAAAACAGATTGCGCTACCTCAAACTCGTACCCCAAGAGACCCGAAAAAAGTTGTCGAGTTGATTGGTGCATCGGGTAACAATCTGAAAGACGTTTCTCTAGAAATTCCGGTGGGTCTATTTAGCTGTATCACTGGGGTTTCGGGGTCAGGTAAATCTACCCTGATTAACGACACCTTCTTTAAAATTGCTCATACGCAACTCAATGGAGCTACGACTGCAACCCCTGCTCCATACAAAAAAATAAAAGGGTTAGAGCATTTTGATAAGGTGATTGATATTGACCAAAGCCCTATCGGACGAACTCCTCGTTCAAATCCAGCGACTTACACTGGGATTTTTACGCCAATACGTGAGCTATTCGCTGGTACTCAGGAATCACGTGCTCGTGGTTATAAACCAGGACGCTTCAGCTTTAACGTGCGAGGAGGTCGCTGCGAAGCCTGTCAGGGAGATGGGGTAATTAAAGTTGAAATGCACTTCCTTCCAGATGTCTATGTTCCATGTGATGTGTGCAAAGGGAAACGTTATAACCGAGAAACATTAGAAGTGCGCTATAAAGGAAAAACCATTGATGAAGCGCTAGAGATGACGGTTGAGGATGCTCGCCAGTTCTTCGACCCTGTTCCTGTTATCGCCCGTAAGCTGCAAACCTTGATGGATGTGGGACTCTCCTACATCCGTTTAGGGCAAGCTGCCACGACTTTATCTGGTGGCGAAGCTCAGCGAGTCAAACTGGCGCGTGAACTCTCGAAGCGAGATACCGGGAAAACGCTCTACATTCTCGATGAGCCAACGACAGGCCTTCATTTCCATGATATTCAGCAGCTGCTGAATGTATTGCACCGTTTACGTGACCATGGCAATACTGTGGTTGTCATCGAACACAACCTAGATGTCATCAAGACCGCCGACTGGATTGTCGACCTCGGTCCTGAAGGTGGTCAAGGGGGTGGTGAAATTATCGCGACAGGGACACCAGAAGATGTGGCACTTATCGAAGGCTCTCATACTGCTAGATTCCTAAAACCTATGTTAAAATAATCACTAATTGTGAGATTGATAGACCAGTGACCTTGCATCACTGGTCTATTATTTGAGGTGTTATGATTTATGGCGACGGTACACGTAACAGGGACAGAACTTGAGATCAAGACACCTAAACTCCCATTAATCAAGCCTTTCCTAGTATCACTAGGATTTGTATTTCTCGTAGCTATGCATTTTTATATGCCGAATCCTGGTGGTTCAGGCCTCGCCTTGTCCTTCAACGCAACAACTTGGCTGGCAATCAGTGTTTCACTCGCTATCGGTTTATACCAATTAGGCACTACGGGCTACCTAAGATACAACAAGCTCACTATTGGATTATTTATTTGCTGTGTAATGATGACTGTGCCCATCTTTTATGCAGGGTCTAAGCCCGCTCTCGTCGCCATTAGGTTAGCGGGGCTTTGGGCTGGTTTCTTACTCTTTTTTGTCCTGCAACAGTTTCGATTCAGTAATAAGCAGAAACAACGTTTACTCTGGTTTATTACGATTGCTGTTTTTATTGAATCCCTATTCGGTTGGGCTCAATTTTTTCTGCTACAACCGGGCAATATTTTCGGCTATGACACTGAAATAAATCGTCCATATGGGATTTTTCAGCAACCCAATGTGATGGCGAGCTTCCTTGCTACAGGCTTAGCTCTTTCTGGCTATTTACTCACTCGCCAGCCAACCAAATACCAACGCCACATTAGCGAAGTAACGTTACTCTATCTCATGCCGCTACTTTGCGTGCCGCTGCTTATCGTGCTCGGTTCACGAACAGGGTGGCTAGCCGCGCTTTTATCAACGCTGCTGGTTCTTCCTTATGTTTATCGCTTTGCAACTAAAAAGCGATTTATAGGTTGGACTGTATCCATTTTATTGGGGGTAGGCCTAGGATTTAGTTGTTTGACGATCCCATCAGAACAAAAGCCAATTGCTCTTGAAAAAATGCATCTGCAAAGCCCAAGACAATATACCTTTCCACAAGCTATGGACATGCTGATTGAAAAGCCATTTACTGGCTATGGCTACGGTCGATTCGAGCCTGAGTATCTTGTTTACACCGCCCGCCAGCATCAACTCAATCTCAGTTATAAACCGGGGTTAGCTTCAATGGTTCACCCACATAACGAACTCTTGTATTGGGGGGTGGAGGGGGGCTTATTGCCGCTACTTGCGATTCTTCTTGCTGCTCTCTTCGTTCTGGCACGCCTATATCAGGCAAAGAAAGGGACTCGTTTAGCTATGTTTGCCCTATTCGTGCCCATCGTGTTGCACAGCCAGCTGGAATACCCTTTTTATCACTCGGCGATTCACTGGATCGCATTCATCATTCTGCTCTACTGGGTTGATCAACGCGCATGTCATTATCGACAAGCTTCGTTGAGTATCATCTCCCAAAGCACGCTGCGTGTTTTAAGTTTAGTCATGCCCATCGTGTCTGGGTTTTACTTAACCACAACTCTTCATACCAATTATGTCCTTACTGGTTTTGAGCGTTCTCAACCAAAGAACCCTGATATTCTTAATCAGGTGTCTAACCCAGTGGTGTGGCAAGACAGGTATAACTGGGACATCTACAGCACGTTTCTCAATATTGGTTTGATGACGCAGCAAGATGAACTCATTCAAGCTTATGTTGACTGGTCACTGAAAATCATTCGAGATAAACCTAGACCTGCTTTTTACAACAACCTGATCTTGGCATATTTGGGCTTAGGGGAAACGATCAAAGCAGAGCAAATTCGTAGCGAAGCTCAGTTTTTGTTCCCTGACATAAATTTCTCCGAAGTTCACTATATTCCACCAGACATAGATGCACTAAAAGCAGACCGAACAAACCAGCCGCAATAAAAAAGGCGACCCGAGGTCGCCTAAAATAAAGATGGCTGTTACTGAGTAAGAGCCTCTTCAAGTGCTCGTAAACACAGAGCTACATTCTCAGCACGAGCCCCATAGCCCATCAAACCAATGCGCCACGCTTTACCAGCCAAAGCGCCCAGACCTGCACCAATCTCTAAATTATAGGTGTCTAGAAGGTGGGTACGAACTTTTGCTTCATCAATGCCTTGAGGAACATAGATTGCGTTGAGCTGAGGAAGGCGAGAGCTTTCCTCGACGACAAATTCGAAACCAAGTTTTTCCAAGCCTTGTTTCAACTTTTCGTGCATAGCACGGTGACGAGCCCATGCTGATTCCAACCCTTCATTTTTCAGGATCAGCAATGCTTCATGAAGTGCATATAAGCTATTTACTGGCGCTGTATGATGGTAACTGCGTTTACCTTCTCCGCTCCAATAGCCCAACACTAAGCTTTGATCAAGGAACCAACTTTGCACTGGCGTCGTGCGTGACTGAATCTTCTCAATAGCAGCCGGTGAAAAAGTCACGGGAGACAATCCAGGTACACATGAGAGACACTTCTGACTTCCCGAATACACGGCATCAAGCTGCCATTCATCCACTTTAAGTGGCACGCCACCAAGGGAAGTCACGGCATCAACAATAGTTAGCACGCCATATTGCTTAGCGAGCTTACCTAAAGCTTCTGCATCACTGCATGCTCCTGTGGAAGTTTCAGCATGAACAAACGCAAGCACCTTAGCATCAGGGTTTGCTTTCAATGCCTGCTCGACTTTATCGATAGAAACAGGCGCGCCCCATTCATCATCGACAACTTCGGCTACACCACCAGCACGAATAACGTTTTCACGCATACGTTCGCCAAACACACCATTTCGACAAACAATCACTTTCTCGCCAGCTTCGATTAAGTTGACAAAACAGGCTTCCATTCCCGCACTGCCCGGAGCAGAAACGGCAATGGTAAACTCATTTTCCGTCTGAAACGCATATTTAAGTAGTGATTTAAGCTCGTCCATCATCGCGACAAACAATGGATCTAAATGCCCAACGGTTGGACGACTCAAGGCTTGTAAAACTTGTGGTGAGATATCTGAAGGGCCTGGCCCCATAAGAATACGGTGGGGAGGAATAAAACTTTGAATCGTCATTGGCAGCTCCTTTTGAATTATATTTTTCGTTCTATCTTTACTCATCAAACCACCTTAATCCAATTCTGGCTCTGCGACAATTAGCCCAAAGTCGTGAGGTCAAACCAGTGTCACAAGTTTGTTAAATTATAAATGCCATAAAGTTACAGATAGTCATTGACATAACTCACAGAAACACGTTCAATGCAGATCATGTGGTGGATATTTATGCCACATAGCAAATTATTTTGCAGAAGAGGAGCACTGCCCAGGTAGATGTGTTGTGGAGCCACAACTCCAAAACAACGCTTTGAGGGGGAGCAGTGCCGAGATGGATTCAAATTGTCGGTTTGAATCTATCGGTTGTTAGGGTTGAATCCCTGCAACTGTCATCAGCCCTGTCTGATGATGAGCTTCTGAGGTAAATCATTCAAATATAGACCTCTCTTTCGCTCGAATCTCTTCATCAAAGCAAAACATTGGATGTTGGTATAGCTACCAAAATTTTTTATTTCAGGAAGCCTTGGGAGAAATGCTGTGAGCAGTTTTAATGTAGCTAAATTTGGTGGGACAAGTGTCGCTAACTTTGAGGCGATGAGCCGCTGTGCTGCAATTATCGAAAACAATCCAAACACCAAACTCGTTGTAAGCAGCGCATGTTCTGGTGTGACTAACCTATTAGTTGAACTTGCCAACGGCGTTCAAGACCAAACTCGACGCAATCAAGTTCTTGTTGAACTCGCTGAAATTCACGACGCCATTATAAGCCAACTAGAAGATGCAACTCAGACTGCGACTGAGGTTTATTCAATCCTCGATACGATTACTAGCTTGGCTGAAGCGGCATCGATTCAACCTAGCCACAAACTTACCGACCACCTCGTGGCTTGTGGTGAGCTGATGTCAACACATCTGCTCACTCAACTAATGAAAGAGCGCGGCATCAATGCGGTTCGTTTTGATATTCGTGATGTTCTTCGTACAGACAGCCATTTTGGAAAAGCAGAGCCGGTATTGGAACAAATCAGCGCCTTAGCGAAACAGTTACTCGTTCCGCTATGCCAAGATTTTGTTGTGATCACACAAGGCTTTATCGGTTCCGATGACGAAGGTAACACCACGACATTAGGCCGAGGTGGCAGTGACTACAGTGCAGCATTGATTGCCGAGGCCGTAGAGGCGTCAGGACTGGAAATCTGGACAGACGTTCCAGGAATTTACACCACTGATCCACGAATCGCGCCAAAAGCATCGCCAATCCCAGAGATCAGCTTTAGTGAAGCTTCAGAGATGGCGAACTTTGGTGCCAAGATCCTGCACCCATCAACACTGGTACCCGCTTTGCGCCACGATATCCCTGTTTTCGTCGGTTCATCGAAAGAGCCAGAGAAGGGCGGCACTTGGATACGTCATCAAGTCGAAAGCTCACCACTATTCCGTGCATTGGCTTTGCGCAACAACCAAACCATGGTCACGCTACGCAGTGCCCAAATGTTCCACGCGTACGGTTTTTTGGCGAAAGTATTCGAAATACTGGCGAAGCATAAGGTATCCGTCGATCTCATCACGACATCAGAGATCAGTGTTTCTCTAACTCTTGATCAAACAGGAACATCGGGTGGCGCACCACAATTACCCGAATCAGCGCGTGTTGAACTGGAAGAGCTTTGTAGTGTAGAGGTTGAGCATAATCTCAGTGTCGTCGCTCTGATCGGTAATAACATGAGTGAAAGTAAAGGTTACGCGAAGCAGGTATTTGGTACTTTGGAGGACTTGAACTTACGAATGATTTGTTACGGCGCAAGCCCGCACAATTTATGTTTCTTGGTCAATGAATCCGTATCACGTCTCGCCATTCAAAAACTGCATGCGGAGTTGTTTGAAAAGTAGCGAGAAAATTTTGAAGGGTTGGCACACTATACCAACCCTTCAAGCTCAAAGGTTTACCTTATTCGCCTGCGACTTTCATCGATTCAAGCAAGATTGACCCAGTCTGGATTTGGGAGCGAGTTTCAACATCATTGCCCACCGCAACAATCTGGTTAAACATCTCTTTCAAGTTACTCGCAATGGTGATTTCAGACACCGGATATTGAATCTCACCGTTTTCAACCCAGAAGCCCGCAGCACCACGAGAGTAATCGCCAGTGACAACATTCACGCCTTGACCCATTACTTCGGTGACCAATAACCCCGTGCCTAGCTCTTTCAGCATTTGCTCGAAGTTCTGACCTGTCGATTTTACAAACCAGTTATGGATGCCACCAGCATGGCCTGTCGGCGTCATGTTCATCTTACGTGCTGCGTAACTAGTAAGAAGATATGTTGCAAGTACACCATCGGTAATGATTTCAAGATCTTGAGTGAAAACCCCTTCACTATCGAATGGCGTCGAGGCAAGACCTCGAAGAACGTGAGGGCGCTCCGAGGCACTAAACCACTCAGGAAGAATCTGTTTGCCAAGATGATCAAGTAAGAATGACGATTTACGGTAAAGATTGCCTCCACTGATCGCCATCACGAGATGCCCTAGCAATCCAGTGGCAACGTCAGCAGCGAACATCACTGGGTATTTACCTGTTTTCATTTTTTGCGCATCGAGACGGCTGACCGTTTTCTCAGCCGCTTTCTGGCCAACCACTTCTGGCGTCCATAAATCATCTTTATGGCGGGCGACGGTATAGCTGTAATCACGTTCCATTTCGCCATTACGCCCCTGTCCAATCACGCAACAGCTCGTACTGTGTCGGCTAGATGCATAACTCGCCAATAGGCCGTGGCTGTTACCATAAACTTTCAAGCCGTAGTGGCTGTCATAGCTTGCACCATCACTCTGTTTAATCTTATCGCTGTAAGACAAAGCCTGTCGCTCAGCAGCAATCGCGATTTGCGCAGCAACATCAGGATCAGGCGTATCAGGGTGGAACAGGTCAAGATCTGGGATTTCTTTAACCATCAATTCTTTAGGCGCTGGCCCTGCATACGGATCTTCCGATGTGTACTGAGCAATATCAAGCGCAGCAAGTACAGTCTGTTGAATCGCCTTTTCGCTCAAGTCAGATGTTGACGCACTGCCTTTGCGTTGATTGCGATATACCGTAATACCTAGAGCACCATCGCTATTAAACTCAACGTTCTCCACTTCGCACATACGAGTCGATACACTTAAGCCCGTCGTCTTGCTTATGGCCACTTCTGCAGCATCAGATTTCTCTGCTGCCATTTCCAGTGCTTTTGCCACTGCTGCTTCTAACTCAACTCTTTGTTGAGCAACTTGCTGTCTTACGTCCATATTTACTTAATTTCTCAAAATCAATTGCCATTAGAATAACAAGAATTTCGCTTTCTCCCCACGATTCTTGTTAAAATAGAGAAATAGATGTTCAAATAAGGCAGAAAGATGGCACGTAAGAATCAAAAAGCGCCATGGGAAGAGGAAGAAGAGATCATTTGGGTTAGTAAAACCGAAATGAAACGCGATATGGACGAGCTTCAAAAGTTGGGTGAAGAACTCGTTAGCCTGAAACCTTCGGTGCTTGAAAAATTTCCACTCAGTGAAGACCTTGCAGACGCAATCAAAGACGCGCAACGTTTCAAAAACGAAGCTCGTCGTCGTCAGCTTCAGTACATTGGTAGACTGATGCGTTTAGAAGATCCAGAGCCGCTGCAAGCTGCACTGGATAAAGTACGAAACAAACACTCTCAAGCAACCGCAGAGTTACACAAACTTGAGCTGTTGCGCGACCGTATCATCGAGAAAGGTGATGCTGCTATCAATGATGCAGTAGAACTATATCCCGATGCAGATCGTCAGCGTCTTCGTCAGCTAGCGCGTCAGGCAGCAAAGGAAAAATCAGCGAATAAACCACCAAAGGCATCTCGCGAAATTTTTCAAATGTTAAAAGCATTAAATGAAGCGGCGCGCTAATTAGCCTCTTCAATTAAACGCACTCTAAAGGCCGATGTCATCCATCGGCCTTTTTGTTAGAGCTATTCCCCTGCTCTAACAAAATCACTAAACGATACATTTTGATGCTGTGACGACAACTCCGTTATCTTGCCCGTCACTTCCACTTTTCCATTAGCAACATAGATAAAATCACTACCAATTGCTCTGGCATCACTAATATGATGAGTCACCATCAATACGGTAATTTGTCGCTCTCTTGCTAAGGTTTTAACCAGTCCCAGCATTTCCTCACGTAGAATCGGATCGAGAGCTGAGAAAGGTTCATCAAGTAACCAGATGGGATGAGGCTGGACGAAGCTACGAGCCAAAGCAACTCGCTGACGTTGACCACCTGAGAGTTGCTCTGGTAAACGCTCAAGGTACTCCTCAACGCCAACCTGCTTAGCCGCTTGTTCCACCTGTTTATTCTGCTCGGCAGTCAATTTCAAGCCAGGGTGTAAGCCCAATGCAATATTCTGCCTTACTGTTAAATGAGCAAATAAGTTGTGTTCTTGAAACAACATAGCAAAAGGACGTTGATGAGGTTCTTGCCCCACAAGATTGACACCGTTTACTTCAATCCGCCCACTACTAGGCTCAATAAAACCCGCAACTAAGGCCAACAGTGTCGATTTACCAGCACCACTAGGCCCCATCAAAGCCACAACAGAACCTTGTGCGATACTCACATCAAAATGAAACAACTCATCATGGTAGTAATAATCGACTTTAGTCAGCGCTAACATAATTTACCTTTGAATTCGCTTTAAGCAGTTTCTCAATCACAGCAAAACAACCGACACTGAGCATTAATAACGTTAAGGAGACTACCGCTGCAGCGTCCATTTGATAGCTACCAAGGAGTTGGAAAAGATACAGTGGTAGTGTGCGAAATTCTTGGCTACCGAACAAGGCAATCGCGCTTAGATCACCGATGGCAAACATAAAGCTAATTGCAAATGCATGGGCGAGCGGCTTCTTGAGCGCTTTCCATTCGACAACCCGAAAACGTTGCCACCCTTTCATTCCTAGACTGGCACATACATATTGGTATTGCTGTTCTATATGCAGCATCGGCTGAGCTAATGTTTTTATCACATAAGGCAGCCCCATCAAGGCATTTACAGCTACGACAACAAAGAACGCAAGGCTAAACACATCGGTAAAACTGCGCAGTAATAGAAACACACCTGTTGAAATCACTAGCCCAGGAGTGACAAGAATAATCGTCCCGATCAACTCTATATGATCCGCGCTCTTTTCCCGTTTATTGAGCCTAAACCTACGGCTAGTAATCAATATCGAGACACCCGCTATCACCGCGACAAAGCTAGCCAGCGTTGCAACTTTTACCGATGCCCATAACGCCAACCAAAAACGGCCATCGCTAAATATCTCTAGCGCCTGCTGATTGAGACCACTCAACACCACCATCAGTAACGGAGGCAAAACAAGTAACATCGCAGCACATATCCACCCCCAGTCCCAACACTTAGATGCCCGAGTGTCTTTACATAGATAGACATATCTAGACTGGCTACCTGGCGTCACCGCCATAGGTTTAGCTAAGCGTTGAATAGCCAAAGCCATAACACCACACAACATCATCTGCCAGATCGCCAGCAGAGCACCGGCCTGTAAGTCAAAATCAAATTTAATCGCTTGATAAATGGCAAGCTCAATAGTGGTTGATTTTGGGCCTCCCCCTAATGCCATTACTGTTGCAAAACTCGTAAAGCAAAGCATAAAGACCAAACCACTGACATGTAGGAGCTGTTGTCGAATACGGGGCCATTCAACCCAACGAAATTTGTCCCAGTGCCCCATCCCGAGGTGAGCACAAAGCTTATGCTGTTGCTGAGGAATCGAATCTAAAGCTTGTAATAACAGACGGGTTGCGTAAGGAAGATTAAAGAACACATGGGCAAGCAAAATACCATTCAACCCATAAATCGAAAATGGGAGTTTACTGTCTAAACTGGTAAATAACTGAGCCACTAAACCACTATTGCCATAAATAGCCAGTAGCCCAAAAACACCAACCAGCACAGGTAAAACGAGCGTGGTCGCAAACAGCTTGAGTAATAACGCTTTGCCTAGGAACTGTCGCCGCGATAGCGCGTGCGCCACAGGAATCGCCAAACCTACACTGATCACAGTCGAAAGGAATGACTGGTAGAAGCTGAACTTGGTAACATGACGATAGTAAGGATCGCTCCAAACATGACTCACATCGAGAGTTGGCGCATTGACTAGCAATGCACCTAAGGCAGAAATAACAAAGGCCGCGATAAATATCGCGACCCAAATGCCTATTTTGGGAATGTTACGCAAAAGACAACCTTAGAAAGTTAATGCGCTTTGCCACTCACGAATCCATGACTTGCGATTATCCGCCACTTCATCAGCACTAAAACCGAGAGCTTTGCTTGGTACTGTCAGAGTCTCAAAACCTTTCGGTAATGCAACTCCCGTTACTGGATACATCCAGTTACCCGTTGGCATCGCCGATTGGAAACCGTCACTGAGGATAAAATTCATAAACTCATCAGCAAGCTGTTCGTTTTTTGAACCCTTAACTTTGGCTGCCACTTCCACTTGAGTGTAATGACCTTCAGCGAAGTCTGCTGCCGCAAATTTCGCGTCGTTTTCAGCAATTAAATGATAAGCAGGTGAAGTGGTGTACGAAAGAACCAAATCAGATTCACCCTCAAGGAACATCGAGTACGCTTCTGACCAGCCTTTGGTTACGGTAACGGTTTTTTTCGCTAACTTTTGCCATGCCTGAGAAACGTCATCACCGTAGACGGACTTCATCCATAACATTAAACCTTGTCCCGGCGTTGAAGTACGTGGGTCTTGGTAGATAACTTTAAGATCGTCACGAGATTCAACCAACTCTTTCAAGCTCTTAGGTGGATTCGCCAATCTTTCCTTGTTGTAAACAAAAGCAAAATAGCCAAAGTCATAAGGAACAAAGGTCTTGTCATCCCAGCCATTCGGCAGAGTCACAGCACTGGTATCGACATTATGTTGGCTAAGCAAACCCGTTTTCTTCGCTTCTGCCATTAAGTTGTTGTCTAGCCCCAAAACGATGTCCGCTTTGCTGTTTTCCCCTTCTAGACGTAAGCGATTTAGTATCGATACACCATCATCTAACGCGACAAAATTAACGTCACAGCCACACTGTGCTTCGAATGCTTTTTCTACCGTAGGGCCTGGACCCCAATCCGCGGCGAAGGAATCGTAAGTGTAAACAGTCAAGGTTTTGTCTGCTGCAAGAGCAGAAAAGGACGTTAGGCTAACAACAGCCAGAGTACTGATTGAAATGGTATTTAGAGTGGTTTTCACTGCTCGCTCTCTCCTTGTATGAGCGGCACAGGCTTGAGGGACAATGTGGTTAAGGATGTCCAGACTCAATTCCTACGCCAGCATTATCTGGTTCAGGTACACGGGTCCCGAGCAAAGCTCGATCTCAGCTGAGTCCAATATAAATGGCCTCTATCGCTCCCCGATGAGTAACGGACAAATTGTAATAGTTATGTGACTCAATAGCTAGAGTTGATGAGAGGAACTCTTAACTACGTTGGTCATATCCCCAACGCGGTACTAAGCCCTGCTCAATGCCAAGATGATCTAAAATACGTGCGACCATGAAATCGACAAGATCTTCTATCGACTTGGGTTGATGATAAAAACCTGGAGCCGCAGGCATAATCGTGACACCCATCTGCGACAATTTGAGCATGTTTTCCAAATGAAGAGTCGAAAACGGAGTCTCCCTCACCACCAAAAGAAGCTGTCCACGCTCCTTCATCACCACATCCGCTGCTCGCTCGATAAGATTATCCGACATCCCATGTGCAATCGCGGCTACACTACCGGCTGAGCAAGGACACACTACCATCTGTTTTGGTGCAGCAGATCCCGAAGCAACAGGAGAAAACCAGTCATCCTTGCCGCAGACAACCAGTTTTTCTGGGGCACATTTAAAATGGTCAACCAACGCTTGCTGTGTGGCTTCAGGGTGAGCGGGCAATTTCAGATCATGCTCGGTAGCGAGAACCACACGAGCGGCAGACGAAATCAGCAGATAAACTTGATAGTCCGCAGCAAGTAAGCACTCTAAAAGCCGCAATCCGTAAGGCGCACCGGATGCTCCAGTAAAAGCTAAAGTGATGGCTTTATGTTGTTTGTTCATTCTTTAAAACTACGTTATTGAGCCAGTTTATCCACCAGCTTAGTGTGAATACCTTCAAAGCCACCATTGCTCATCACAAGAATGTGATCACCCGCTTTCGCACTCGTCACGATCTTCTCCACAAGTTCATCAATCTGTGCGCTCACTTGGGCAGGTTGGTGGCACTGATTGGCTACATCTTCCACCGACCAATCAATGTTGTCAGGCTGGTAAAGAAACACTTCGTCAGCGGTTGCCAATGATGCCGCTAAGGTTTCCTTATGAACACCACGTTTCATCGTTGCGCTGCGCGGTTCCAATACCGCAATAATTTTCTCTTTGCCGACCTTGTTACGTAATCCACCTAGGGTAAGTTCAATTGCGGTAGGATGATGAGCAAAATCGTCGTAGACGGTCACACCGTTCACTTCACCTTTCAGTTCCAGACGACGCTTAGTATTAATAAATTTAGCCAATGACTCACAGGCCAAATCTGGTGTCACTCCGACATGGCGCGCCGCTGCAATCGCCATCAAGGCATTATCGACGTTGTGGTCACCAACCAAGTCCCATCGAACAATACCCACTTCTTCGCCTTGGAAGAACACCTTAAACTGAGAACCATCTACAATCAGCTTCTCAGCCTGCCAATCGCCCTCTTCACCGCTAAATTCAGTCTCACTCCAGCAACCGCGTTCTAATACATCGGCAAGATCAGCATCTTGCTTAGGCGCGAGAATACGACCATTTCCAGGAACGGTACGAACAAGGTGATGGAATTGTCGCTTAATCGCTTCTAAATCATCAAAGATATCCGCATGATCGAACTCAAGATTGTTCATCACTAAAGTGCGTGGGTGGTAATGTACAAACTTAGAACGCTTGTCAAAAAAAGCACTGTCGTATTCATCTGCTTCGACGACAAAAAAGACACTTTCGCCTAAACGTGCTGAAACACCGAAGTTTCCTAGTACGCCACCAACAAGAAATCCTGGCTGATAGCCACAGTCCTCTAAGATCCAAGCAAGCATGCTCGAAGTCGTTGTCTTGCCATGTGTACCCGACACCGCTAGCACCCAACGGTCATGGAGTAGAAACTCTTGCAACCATTGCGGTCCAGAAGTGTAACGAATTTGGCTGTTTAGCACGTACTCAACGCACGGATTACCTCGACTCATTGCATTACCGATAACAACCAGATCCGGTGCTGGGTCAAGCTGAGATGGGTCAAAGCCTTCTATGATTTCAATACCTTGCGATTCCAGCAACGTACTCATCGGTGGATAAACATTCGCGTCACTACCTGTCACTTTGTGTCCAAGCTGACGAGCGAGTATCGCTGCGCCACCCATGAAGGTGCCACATATTCCCAAGATATGAATGTGCATAACTGACTTTGTCCTAGGCAAAAATTATCTGTTCATTATGGCGACAAAGCACTGAAAAGCGAACTACTTTGATCACCAATAATGATGTTAACCCATTCAGTTGATTACTCTTCATCCACACAAACTGGCACGGTCATCAATGCAAGCCGAAGATGAGTCGACAAATAAATTGAGATCTCAAGCAGTTAGTTCATTACCAATAAAAAGATCTTACTTTTAGAATTAACACGGGCACTGATTCAAGATCCGTAAGAGATAGACACTGTCCATCCCCCCATATTTTTGAGCGACTTTTTAAAGGAAAAACCATGTCTGGAATGCGCACCCTTGGCGAGTTCATTGTTGAAAAGCAAGCGGACTTCCCCCACGCTAGCGGTGATCTATCATCCCTACTCTCTTCTATTCGTCTTGCGGCCAAAATTGTTAACCGAGAAATTAACGCAGCTGGCCTAGGTGATATTACTGGTGCTGTTGGCACTGCGAATGTTCAAGGCGAAGACCAGCAAAAGCTAGATGTTTATGCTAACGACAAATTTAAAGCCGCTCTTGAAGCTCGAGATCAAGTGTGCGGTGTCGCGAGTGAAGAAGAAGATGAAGCGGTAGCGTTTAATAAAGAACTCAACAAAAATGCTAAGTACGTTGTTTTGATGGACCCACTAGATGGTTCTTCCAACATCGACGTTAACGTTTCTGTTGGTACTATCTTCTCAATCTACCGTCGTGTGTCCCCTATCGGCACACCACCGACAGAAGAAGATTTCCTTCAACCAGGCCACAAACAAGTTGCTGCAGGTTATGTTATCTATGGTTCTTCAACCATGTTGGTATACACAACAGGTAACGGGGTTAATGGCTTTACCTACGATCCATCGCTAGGTACGTTCTGCCTTTCTCACGAGAATATGATGATCCCACAAGATGGAAGCATCTACTCGATTAACGAAGGTAACTACATTCGTTTCCCTCTTGGCGTGAAGAAATACATCAAGTACTGTCAGGAAAACGCCCCAAGTGAACATCGCCCATATACTTCACGTTATATCGGCTCACTCGTTGCTGACTTCCACCGTAACTTACTCAAGGGCGGTATCTACCTTTACCCAAGTACGCAAAGCCACCCAAACGGTAAACTTCGTCTATTGTACGAGTGTAACCCTATGGCTTATATCATTGAACAAGCGGGCGGTGTTGCCTCTGACGGTGTAAACCGAATCATGGACATCAAACCTACCGAGCTTCACCAGCGCGTCCCTTTCTTTGTCGGGTCGAAAAACATGGTGAAAAAGGTCGAAGAGTTTTTAGAGCTTAATCGCGAAGAAAACTAACCTTTGCACACAAAAGAGCCGACAGTTGTCGGCTCTTTTTCTAGGTTAGAACATCGACCCCGCAGTAGAGTTTCGACCTGATATATAATCTTGACTAAAGAAGGGATCGAGCTGATCGCAAATACCCTGATAAGGTCTTCCTTGCACGCCCAACATATAAGCATTCTGCCCGCAGTAATTAAGACGCCCTTGTTGATAACCTTTGGTGTAGGCGTCATAAAGTGCCTGATTAAAAAAGCTGCCGCTATCTAGCTTGGCAAGTTACCTCTCAGATTGCTGTATATAAC
The DNA here is from genome assembly GCF_036533775.1 of Vibrio sp. M260112. Taxonomy (NCBI): domain Bacteria; kingdom Pseudomonadati; phylum Pseudomonadota; class Gammaproteobacteria; order Vibrionales; family Vibrionaceae; genus Vibrio; species Vibrio sp. M260112. Next base: position 59,246 of record NZ_JATABH010000022.1, read on the forward strand.
CCTTCGCTCTTAGTTGAATTCAAACTGATACAGTACATCCACTGCACTATCTACACCGGAAATTGCTTCTAAGTAGAGATCCTGCATTAATCGATATCGCACAGTAAACTCACCCACTGAATCAAAAATACCGACGCCATACTTCACCTGTAGCCCAGGTAAAATATAGCCGCTCACCGTTACCTGCGAGTCATCGCCGGAGCCTGCTGTATCAAGTTGGAGATCTTGTACACCAAACGCTTGTCCGATCTCACCGACAACACGGCCACTCTTGGCCAAGCTCAATCCAATCAAAGTGGTGGTCATGGCATTCCCCCCGGCCTCACCATCAATATCCTGCCCCCTGAGCAAATAGGATAGTGCATTTGCCTGTGGCATCGCAGGATCAGAGAAGATGGTCACTGTCGGCTCGCTGGCTGGTCCTGTCACCTTAACACCTGCCGTCACATCATCTTGCGTGTTGTCCGGATTTCGAATAGCAGAAATCTGCACATACGGTTGATCAACAGGACCATTCATTAAGATCTTACCTTCATTGATAATCAGATCCTGACCAAATGAACGGTACGAACCATTAGTGATGTTAACTTCACCCGTTACAAATGGTCCTTTGTCTTTTTGTGCAACATTGAGCTTACCAACCAAACCACCTTCAAGACCAAATGCAGACAACTTAAAATCATCGCCAATCTTAATATTGATATTGGTTTCTAGTGCAAATGGGACTTTACTTTCCGATTCAATCGGCTCTAGATCATCGTTCAGTAAAACCTGATCTTTGGACACTCCGACCGCACTTGGCGGTAACTCTTCAACCACAATTCGTCCCCAAGGTAATGCGATGTCTCCATCTACTCGGACGACCTTTGGCGAAGCAGAAATGGTCATATCCGGTTGCACTTTGATCTTCACCATTGGCGGAACGTTAACCAATAACTCCTCTGCAAAGACTCGAATGTTGGAGTTCCAATCTTTCAGGTCATTCCAATCCGCGTCACCGGAAACTTCTAGGTTCCCATCTGGGGTATGGATGGTCGCGGCCAATGAAGCGTCATAACCCGCAAAATTAATAGCTACACGTCCTGAATCAACTTCGACCGGTGAGATCTCCCCTTGAAGCAAGATATCATCGACAACAAACTGACCATTCACCTTGGGATGTAACGCTGAACCGCTAATCTGTAGATCCGTACTTAGATTGGATTCTAACTTACTGTACTCACCAATTATCGGCGCCAAGAAATCTAGGTTAAATGTGCTCAATTTAAAACGGCCATCTAACTGCTTATCTTTCTCTAAAACGTTAGGAATCGTAACGTTACCTGAGATATCACCATTGTTGCTAATGTCCAACATCCAGTCTGCTTCGAGCTTATTGTCGACTAAGTTAGCATTGAGGTTAACATTCTCCCAACCGATCTTAACTGGCTGTTCGAGTTGTTGCGTTACCTGTCCCTGAGTTAAATCGACGGAAGCTTTGAGCTGCGGAGCACTATCCGGAGCCCATTTAGCCCACACATTTGCATTGGCGGCACCTTTGATGAGCGTTTCTTTGGGCAGAAAAGCCTTTATCTGTTCGAAGTTGAAGCTTGTAAGGCTCAACGCTGCTTCGCCGCTTTGACCGACCTTAATATCCTTATCGAGACACAAGCTAGAATCCGCCTGAAGCCAACAATGAGCAGCGACTGCAACTTGCTGCGTCGCCATCTCAAAGCCCAGTTTGGTGGCTTGGTTTAGACGCCATTCACCCTGTTGTGAAGAGATATTCATCCGCTCTAGGGTGCCGTTCCATACAAAATCAGGCTTATCCACCAGAACACCATTGAGCGCAAAACTGGTTGAGGCAATATTCGAAATAACATCAAGCTGCAACTGATGCTGCTGTTGTGTGCCCAAAAAATTCATGCTGACATTATCAACTCGGTAGTCTTGATATTTAGCTTGAGTGACTTTCAACGCTAATTGACCACTCGGAGTGGGAAGTGGTGTTACACTGCCTTTGAGCTCAATCTTTGCTACTTGAGCTTGCTTTTGCCAATCAACAGCCGAAACGTTTAACGCAAGGCCAACTTTCGGCTCTTTCAACACACCACGCAATGAGACATTTCCCACGGCTTTACCCTGCAAATCGGGAACGGTTTTGATCAAATCAGGAAAGTTTATCGCCAGATCAAGACGCCATTCTTTATCCAATTCACCTTTTGCTTTAATGCTATTCGGACCATGTGACAATACGAGTCCGGTAGTGCGCAAACTTAACTCACCGTTGCCCTTGCTATCTTTAGCGCTCAGCGCTCCTTCGATATTGAGAGGGTAATCGCGCAAGATACCGTCAATGTCGAGCTTAGGTACTTCAATCGTCCAGCCACCTTGTTCAGTAAGTGCACCTGTTGTTGAAATAACACCACTTATATCACCTTCCGCTTCAGGCCATTGCAGCCCAGGTTGTATATGAGTGAGAGATAAGTTAGCGGCCCAGTTCACAGGAGCTCTCCAATCAGCCATTATGTCGCCAGACACGGAGCCTCCGAGTGTATCGACATCGATTTTACTCAGATTAACATGAGACAAATCTCCCTCACCTTGCAATGACACCCCAACATCAGGAACATCTTTACCTTTTACATCGGTGATAAGAGAGAGTTGGTATCCATCTAATGAACCCTTAGCCTTTAACTCGTCGAGAGAAACAAAGTAATCACCTTTCCCAATCATCGGCCATTGTGCTTTAGCTTTTAGCAACGAGATATCAAAAGGAACATTCGGTTCTAACGGCTGTAATTGAGCAGATAACTGAGCTTGAGCCAAACCCGTTAAGTTCGCCGCTAATCCTAAATCCGCGACACTACCTGACACTTTTAAATCTATCTTTTGTCCCGCAGCAATTTCTTCTTTAATGGTTGCATCTAGTGCAAGCGACAACGGATAGTCACCGCTCAGTTTAATGTCTGTTTTTAATTGCGCCTCAACTTGAGGCATGTCGAGTTCTAAAGTATCAATAACGACCTGTGAACCTTTCGCTTTGGCGGCAAGGCCAAGATGGTTGACAATGATCGGCGTCTCTTGATCAAGCTTGAAGTTTTCAACATCGAGACGTACGAGTTCAACCTGAAGCGGCAATTTCACTTCTGGTAGAGTGATCGCTTGTGCCTCTTCCGTCGTCGGAGATGCTGGCGACTCTTGGGGATTCTTACTTTCTTCATCTGAGCTTGGGGCAAGCTTGACTAATGGGTCGAGAAACTTGGTCTTGTTAATGCGTAAGCGATTACCCTGAAAAGAAGCGCTCGACGTAAATAAACGCCAAGAGATCTGGTTTCCAAGCACATCGAAATTAATATCTTCAAGCTTAAGCCAACTCACTTTTATTGGAACTGGTGACGTAATGTTTGTTGTTGCCGTTTCTGGCGCAGTTTCTGTCTCGGGAGTTGAAGGAGGCAACTGCGGCATAGAAAAATTCAGACCTTTAATGGCTAACTCATCGATACACACTCTCGGTTCAGTGAGACACGTTGGCGTTACGGCCAAAGTAAGCGAGGTAATCTTTGTGTCTACTTGCAAGTCGTCATCTTTGAATACGACGCCATGTAACGTAAAGCGAGGGAATAGCGCTCCCTGAGTCGAAGAAACCGTTAGCTGAGGAACAAATTTCTCAGCCCCCCATAGAGCAAGATTCAATCCGGTATTGGTAAAAAGCAATCCACCCAATGCCAGTAAAATCACTACCATTAATGCGGCAAAGATCAGTGATATCCATTTTGACCACTTAATTACAACATGGGTCATAGTTCAGGTCCTAAGGTAAAGTGGATCTGGAATTCATCGCCTTTTGCCGCGTCTAAGCCCCAGGCAAAATCGAATCTAATTGGTCCGACGGGGGAAGCCCAACGAATACCAACCCCTGTTCCTCGTTTTAGATCCGGTGTGTCATTAAATGCGTCACCTACATCATAGAAGACGGCCCCCCACCAGTTACCATAAACTCGGTATTGATACTCCAGTGAGCTGGTCGCTAAATACTTAGCACCTGTCAAAGCGCCACTGGCATCTGTTGGCGAGATAGATTCGTAGCCATAACCACGTAAATTGTTGTCACCACCAGCGAAGAAACGTAGAGATGGCGATAGTTTCTCAAACTCTTCAGCAAAGTTAGCACCACCATCAATACGGAAAATGCCTCGGTGGTTTTCACCTACACCGCGAATCCACGTCATCGCGCCCAGCAAACGCGTCACTCGCGTCTCTGACAACATACTAGGGTCACCATACTCAACGGTTAAGCTCTGTCGGTCACCCCACATTGGCATAGCCCCGCCTCGAATTCGACTACGTGAAAAGGAGATACCAGGTAAAAGGAACTGCGCATTGTCATCTTGTAAGCCCTGTTCATAGTTCTCCAGTAGATATCTTATGTAGAGCGTTCTATGCCAGCCATTATCCAACACCCAGTGCCTCTCCAAAGCAAGATTGGATTCCAGACTTTTGGTGTCACGGCTATCAAGGTTTTTCATACCATATTGAATTCGGTAGTACTCTTTCAATACGTCGTCTAACGGAATGCGATAACCGGCGGTGATCGTCTGCTCAGGCGCAGAGAGAGAAAAACTACTGTCAAAGCTATGACCTCGGCTGTTTACCCAGGGTTTCTTCCATTTTAATGATCCACGGACACCCACATCCGTCGAATAGCCAAGACCCGTTTCAAGCTGGTTTCTCGCCTGAGGCGCGAGAGAGACTTTCATTGGCAGTTCTCTTGCCTCGCCCAATTGAGTCAAGTCTGGTTCCACAAATACTGACGAAAACCAGTCGGTATTGGACAGGTTTTGATTGTACTCGCCCACCTTAGCCACCAAGTAAGGTTCTCCCTGCTTGTATGGTGAAATTGACTCAACGCGATCATCTTCGATTTGGCTTCCAGTAATGCTATTCGCGCCAAAATGGTAGCGAATACCACTATTAAACTCGAGTCGGATAAACGCCTGATTTAGGCTAGGGGCAACTTCGAGACGGCTCTGCGTAAACTCGCCTTCGAAATACCCTCTCTGCAAGGCAAGGTTACGAATCGAACTTTTGAGTGAGTCATAATGATTGTGTTGCAGAGCACTCCCCTGCTGCAAACCACTTTTCTCAATCAAGGCTTGAAACTCAGGATCATTCTCTGCTTCACCTGTTATCTGGATATCCAACTGCGCTATGGTCGTTACTGGGCCAGGATCAATATTAACGGTCACCAGTTTTTGATCATCAGAGACTTTAAAATCGTAACTAGGATGGTAGTAACCCAGTGCATTTAGTGATTCAGTGAAGTTACGCTCTAAACGTGCTTTAAACCTAAGGCTGACTTCATAGTCTTGTTCAGGAATCGAAGATAGATAAGCTTCTACATTGTCCAATAGTACACCATCGACACCATTGATCTTGAGATCAACTTCATTTGCCCACACTGGAAACGTGAGTGAAGCTAGGGTGATTAGGACTGGTAAAGGTTTGATGATCATGCTTAATTATCTATCTCCATAACGTTAGGCAATAATAACGCCTGAAAAAAAATAAGTCTGTATGAAAACAGTCAACTAGGCGGTCTATCTCATAATACACAGCAAGGAAACTCACGATGCTCAACAAACAAACTATGATTACCGCGCAAGAAGCGCTGCCAGGCAGAAACACACCACTCACCATCGACGATAGTCATTTCGTCAATCAATCCAGTTTGACCGCTGAACCTCCACAAGGTTGCGAACAAGTTCTATTTGGTATGGGCTGTTTTTGGGGAGCTGAACGACTTTTTTGGCAACTCGATGGCGTAGTCAGCACATCGGTCGGCTATTCTGGTGGTTTCACACCGAATCCAACTTATCAAGAAGTATGTAGTGGTCAGACAGGACATACTGAAGTCGTTCGTGTTGTCTTTGATACTCAAGTGATCTCTTTTGAACAACTGTTGCATGCTTTTTGGGAAAAACACAATCCTACTCAAGGTATGCGTCAAGGTAATGACCTCGGCACTCAATACCGATCTGCTATTTATGTATATAGTGACGAACAGTATCAAACCGCCAGTGCTTCCAAACAGGCTTACCAAGCTCTACTGGGTGACGATGTGCAATCGATCACCACTGAGATTCTGCCCGCGGGTAAGTACTATTACGCAGAGAACTACCACCAGCAATATCTGGCTAAAAATCCCGACGGCTACTGTGGTTTGGGTGGTACTGGAGTCTGTTTTCCTCCCCAGTAAGAACAAAACCCATTTGGGCCAGATCCTATCACTTAACGTGTTCGCAACGCACTGGATAGCAAACCATACTGTTGCGAACGACCCCTCTGTAGCAGTGGGGTATTTTCTGATTTTTCATCATTTGTGATTGTTCACAGTCCCCTCGGTGCATTTCTTGCTTCCGGGCAACTTT
>NZ_JATABH010000023.1:0-51641 GCF_036533775.1 Vibrio sp. M260112
GCGAAGTCATCAACATCAATAAGCCAGTGAGCCAACATAAAAAATACCCTCAAATATGAAATGTTTGAGGGTATTTTCAACCAACCACAGGATCGTTCAACTGATCATTTACTTAACTGATCGGAGTTAACCTTCGGGTGGTTTTTTTATTTCTATCGTTAGTTTGGTGATTTTCTGTCGCTAAGTGATTCAGTGATAAAGAAAGGATGTCATTCGGTAAGATAATGAAATTTTATTTATGGCGGTAAAATAGTTTGAATCTACTCTCACAACGTATGGAAAAAGGGCGATTCAACCTCTAGTCTTATTATTGAGACAGATTATCTGCCAGAGTCTCTATAATGTAACCAAATAGATTTATATGTGCCTAGGTACACATTGTATTCATATTATCAATAATAAGGAATATGCTTCATGGGTAGTCAGTTCCGAATGGATTCCGTTCCGGGTTCTTTGGTCGTAGTTGGAGGAACCTACGAACCGTGGCTTTCAGTGTTAGAGCAGGTAGGTTGGAGATGTACTCAGTGTGGAGATTTACGAAAGGCCGATGCGCTGTTTACTGAAACAGGCCCTTGTATTGGCATCGTCGATCTAAGTCATGATGAGTTTAGTCTTAACGGTATAGCAAACCTAGTTAGCAAACATAAGCAAGTTCGCTGGTTAGCGTTTATCAGAGAGTCTCAATTGAGTTCAGATACTATCTGTCAGTTCATTGTTAACTTCTGTATCGACTTTTTTACTGCACCAATTCCAGATGCGCAGCTTCTTAGTACAATCGGACACCAGCTTGGAATGCTCAAGCTAGAGAAGAAAGTATGGCCTCATTATGGCAATCAAAGTGACATGGGAATGATTGGTGATTCTATCCCAGTAAAACGTCTCCGTGATCAGATTAAACGTATTGGTCCAACTGACGTCAGCATTCTTATATATGGTGAGAGTGGTACCGGAAAAGAGACGGTGGCTCGAGCAGTTCATCGAACGTCTGCCCGAGCAAACAAAGAATTCATCTCTGTGAACTGTCGAGCGATGTCAGAGCGCCGTATTGAGAGCGATCTATTTGGTATCAATCGTGATGATTTAAGTGAGCCCTCGATTCTTGAAAAAGCGCACGGAGGAACGATCCTCCTTAATGATATTTTGACTTTACCGAAATCTCAGCAGTTCAATCTGCTCAGATTCCTTCAAGAAGGTATGGTTGATACAGCATCAGGCCGTAAAGAGGTTGATGTGCGTGTTTTAGCTGCTAACTCAGCCGATATCGAAAAAGCATTGATTGATGGTGACTTCAACGAAGAGCTTTATCACTATATCAATGTATTGCGCATTAATGTCCCTAGCCTGAAAGAGCGTGCAGGAGACGTTGCAATTTTGGCTCGCCATTTCTTGCAGGAGTACTCGAAAGAGTACAATGCTCAGGCCCGCAGCTTTACTGAAGAAGCGACCCGTGCATTAACTCGCTACCATTGGCCTGGTAACGTTCGTGAACTCATGAACCAGATTAAACGAGTGGTGCTAATGTCGGATACCGTGATGTTAGATGAAGTTCACCTCGATTTACCAAAGCGCAGTGATAGCCGCCGTAGCCTCAAGAGCATTCGTGAGCGCAGCGAGCGAGATGCACTACTTTTGGTTCTTGAATCGCATGCAGGGCAAGTGTCTATGGCAGCCAAAGAGCTCGGTGTATCACGTGCAACAATGTATCGTTTGTTGAACAAACATAACCTGATCTCTGACATTACTGTCTAATTGTTTGTTTTGTAAATAAAAAGCCACGTTCTTCCCGAGTGTGGCTTTTTTATTTGGCACGGATAATGCTCTGTCATACAGATATAACTAAGTTGAATATATTATATCTAACCATCCATTTTGGTTATTTTTGGGTTAAAAAATTGTTTTAATCTTATCGACAAAAAAGGGTTGAATTTATAACCTTCATGGTTAGAATTTAACCATGAGCTAGAGCTCATACCCATCAAACTTTGGATTATTACATTAGCTAGGAGGCACACAATGAAACATATCACTGTTAAATCATTTATTTGTGTCTCTATCGATCTAACCATCTCTAAGATGGCTGACTTCAAATGCAGTGCGTTTGGCGCCGATCGAAAACTAACTGACCTAATGTAATTAGTCCGTATCCACATTTTTTAATTGGCTGCGGGAAAGCAGCGAATTAAAACACCTTATTGATCTTTATCGATTCGTTGATCTTTTCCCAGCTACCAAACTCAACTGGAGAAAACTCATGAGTCATTCTGTATATCTAAAACTAGCAACGCTATTGGTAAAAGCTGATCTACGTCGTGAAGAGAAGCAATGGAAACGCAAATTACGTCGCAGTGCGTTCGATATTCCATGGAATAATGAGCATTTGTTACGTGATATTGGTCTTGAGCTAGATGGACGCCCAATCGGCTTTTCTGAGCCAGACAGCGTTAAGGCCGAACGCCGCATTCGTCATCTTCGTCGTGTGCTAAGCGCGCGAATACCGACGTAATCAAAAGGGCAGGTGGCTTCGCCTGCCCGACTCAATACTATGGACAAGGATTGGAGTAAGTCGTCCCAATTTCTTGAATACCTTGAAGCAACTCATCGGTTAAAACGACATCTAAACTATCAATATTTGATTTAAGCTGATCCAAGTTTGTCGCACCAATGATATTGGCTGCGACAAAAGGTCTTTGATTGACAAAAGCTAACGCCATTTGAGCAGGATCTAAGCCATGATTTCTCGCCAGATTTACGTATGCTTGAGTGGCTTCAATACCTTGTGGAGTAAAATAGCGGACAAAGCGTTCGAACAAAGAACAGCGAGCCCCTTCTGGTTTATGTCCATTTAGGTATTTTCCACTTAAGCAACCGAAGGCCAATGGTGAGTAGGCGAGCAGCTGAACACCTTCATAGTGGCTGATTTCTGATAAGCCAACTTCGAAACTACGATTGAGCAAGTTGTAAGGGTTTTGAATTGATACGATTCGCGGAAGCTCATGTTTTTCCGCTAGCCTCAGCAATGTCATCACACCCCAAGGCGTTTCATTCGATACGCCGATATAGCGAATTTTCCCAGCCTTAATTAGCTCAGCTAGCGCTTCAAGTGTCTCTATTAGCGTTACCTCTTCCTGTGTGTCAGGATAAGGGTAATTCAGCTGACCAAAACAGTTAGTTTTTCGTTGTGGCCAATGCAGTTGGTAAAGATCAACATAGTCGGTTTGCAGACGTTTTAAGCTATCGTCGATGGCTAAGTGGATATTGCGACGATCTAAGCTCATATTTTCGCGGATGTAGGGAACATTACGCGGGCCTGCGACTTTTGTTGCGAGGACGACTTTTTCTCTTTTTCCGGATTTCGCTAGCCAATTACCAATGAATTGCTCCGTTAGACCCTGTGATTGTCCTTGTGGTGGAACAGGATACATTTCAGCGGTATCAATGAAGTTCACACCACGCTCCAATGCATAATCCAGTTGGCTGAATGCTTCTTGCTCGGTGTTTTGTTCACCAAATGTCATCGTGCCAAGACAGATCTTACTAATCTCCAATGTGGAGTGAGGTAGCTTGTTATATTGCATCGACCTTCCTTGTTGTAAAGAGAGATATGATCCCACTATAGGGGAATCGAGTATCAATAGAAAAGGGGACAGCTAACAAATTCGCAAAATTGCGCAAGTTGACTACTATTGAATACTGGAGGTGAAGAATGCAAAAAACTCAATTACATAAGTGGATTCATGGTGAGCACAAAGAAAGTTACCAACCACCTAAGGTGTTTGTTATAAGCTGTTCAGACCTATCTCAATACTTGCTCGCAGTTGAATACAAGCACAAACTCGAACCAATAAGAATCGACGATGACCCCGTTCACTTTGACTCACTAGAACAAGTCAAAGATGAACTCAATCGTTTGGGAGTGGAGAGGGCATATCTTCGTTTACACAATGCTTATGATGAATGTGGTTTAGGTGATGGCCCTTCGTATCATGATCAAGAGATATTGTTCACAACCCACTAAATGAAGTTGTTCTCCAAAATCTTTGCCGTAAATTGGGTTCTTAAATAAAAACCTCGCGGCAGGGTTTTTATTGGCTTTCCACTGGCACCATAGGCCTCTGTTAGAACACGACTGTTTGCTGCTTTCGGACGAAGTTGTAGTACTTCTCCGTGGCGTGCGGTGATCTGTTCAACACGACCGAGCACGATCATTTCCATTAATTCTTCCCAGTCAGTGCGCAGTTGCTGTTCTTCTTCCTCCGTTGGGGACCAGATAAGAGGAGAGCCCACTCGCCTTTCTGAAAGGGGGATCTCTCGTTCTCCTTCAACTGGCACCCAAAGCACGCGTGACAGTTTATTACGCACGTGGCTGGTTTCCCAAGTCAGGCCGTGAACACCGATCAGCGGAGCAACACAAACAAAAGTCGTTTCGAGTGGTTTTCCGATATAGCTGATCGGGATTGTCTTTAGTTCAATTCCCAGCTGTTCAAAATCTTGTTGTGGCTTGCTGCCCGCGGTTGCTCCTAGGTGCCACTCCAATAGTTGTCCAACCCATCCTTTATCTCGGCGAAGATCGGGTGGCACATCAATGTCGGCTTCTGCCGCTAACTCTTGAAAGGACATCCCCGCAATATCGCAGGCTCTGGAGAGTAACTCTTGCTCGGACTTAGGCTCTGATTTCATATCGGTTGGTGTCGATTGGTTTAATGTGCTTATTGTAGCGAATTACTTTCAAATTACGACCAACAAGCAAAGATCGAACAGTTCGAAAAATTGGTGAAAAGATCAACGTTCAACTAGTTATCCACAGGTGATGGCGAAAAAAAGTGATTTTTTTGCAAGTATGTATGAATTAACAGGGGTTTAGGCAGACAAAATAGCTTGAGTTTTGGCTCTGATGGTGACTATTGATGATCGTGGTGTGGATAAATGCACTGCTGGTGGATCTTTGACCGATCTGATCATGAAGATGAATTGCTCTAACGATAGGCCTTTATGATATTTGGTTTTAATATTTAAGTTGTTGTTTTTATTTTACTTATTTCTATTATTTTCATGTTTTTTATGTGTTTCCTTCTCAATCTGTATGCTTATTGATCACTTTCTCATTGATTCTTCACATACTTATACACAGAAAAGGTGAATAAATGTGGGCTATGTCTCACAACTGTGTGAGTAACCTTTGGTTTGATTAAAAGTTATCCATTTTGGGTGTCCAAAGTAATATTTTCTGTGTTAGTCACACTAGTAAGTTTGCTCATATTGGGGATATGTGGAAAAATCACTGTAATTAAGAATTTAATAGAGGTTGGCCAGTGATAGATGGCGATGGTTACCGCTTAAATGTGGGTATTGTAATCTGTAACAGCCATGGTCAGGTCTTCTGGGCAAAACGATACGGACAACACTCTTGGCAATTCCCTCAGGGAGGGATTGATGAAGGTGAAACCCCTGAACAAGCAATGTACAGGGAGTTATATGAAGAGGTTGGTCTTAGCAAAAAAGACGTAAAAATCGTAGCGACGAGTCGTCATTGGCTGAGGTACAAGTTACCTAAGCGGCTAGTTCGTTGGGATTCTAAGCCTGTTTGTATCGGCCAAAAACAGAAATGGTTTCTACTGCGTTTAGATTGTGATGAATCAAGGATCAACATGCAACGTGGTAGTTCCCCTGAATTTGATGGTTGGCGTTGGGTAAGTTATTGGTATCCAGTCAGACAAGTGGTTTCTTTTAAGCGCGATGTTTATCGTCGGGCAATGAAAGAGTTTGCATCAATGGCAATGCCATTTAAAGAACGCAGAGTGAAAGGCAAACGTAAACACAAAAGAGGATAGACATGCTTTCTCAACTAAGGGAAATAGTTGAACAAGTTTCTAAAGTCGATGAAGTTCATCAGGCTTTAGATATCTTGGTTAAACAAACATGCAGTGCGATGAGCACTGAGTGTTGCACTGTCTATCTCGCCAATGAAGAGATGCAGCGCTTAGAGTTAATGGCGACTCAAGGCCTGCGTTTCAAAGGCGACAAAATCCACATTCGCTTTAGTGAAGGTCTCGTTGGTTTGGTTAAGCGTAGTGCCGAACCTCTTAACATTGCTGAAGCCTCAAAACACCCCGATTTCAAGTACTTTTCTGAGCTTGGTGAAGAGATTTATCAAAGCTTCCTTGGCACGCCAATTATCTATCGTAAGCAAGTTCTCGGTGTATTGGTGGTTCAGCAAAAAACGCCTCGCTTATTTAATGAGATGGAGGAGTCATTCCTAGTCACGCTGGCTGCTCAGCTTGCGGTTATCATTGCGCATGCCCAAACTCAGGGACATTGGCGTCTTGAGAAAAAACAGCAAGCAATACGTGGCGTACCCGCTTCATCAGGGGTAGCGATAGGTGATTTTTGGTGGGATGACACCCAGCCTGATCTGACGAATGTCTATCCTGCATCGACGTTGGATATTGAACGCGAACAAGAGTGGTTACTGTTGGCGATCGAAGAGGCGTTGAATGATTTTCGCCGAATGCGTAAGCGACTTGATAACGAGATCAATAAAGATGCGCTAGCGATTTTTGATCTGTTTACCCACCTGCTTAATGATCCTATGCTGCGTAAAGATTTAAAGGCGCAGATTCACAAGGGAGACCGAGCAGACTGGGCATTGCGTCAAGTGGTCGAATCCTACTCTAACCGTTTTGCTCGTATGTCGGATGTTTATCTCAGAGAACGAGCTCAGGACATCCGCGAATTGGGGCAACGGTTATTGTTCTTCTTGTACAACACGGATCAAGATAGAACGGTCATTGATAAACCCGTTATTTTAGTCGTGAGGGAGTTGACGGCAAGCTTGCTCGCTTCGATTCCCAAAGATAAGTTACTCGCGGTTATCTCACTGGAAGGAGCGGCCAATTCTCACGCTGCGATTCTTTCCCGTGCATTAGGCATTCCCGCGGTTATGGGGGCTAACCTTAACCCTAAAGCGATAAAAGGCAAGTTGGGTATCGTCGATGGTTACAGCGGAAAAATACTGATTTCACCAAACAAACAGTTACTACGCGAGTACCGTGCTTTAGCTAATGAAGAGCGTGAATTGGCTAACAAGGTTAATCAACGCATCGAAGACCCCGCTTTTACCAAAGATGGTGAGCGAATTGAGGTGATGTTGAACGCGGGTTTGAGTGCTGATGCCAATATTGCGATTAACCAAGGTGTCGACGGCGTAGGGCTTTATCGAACCGAGATTTCTTTCTTACTTCAACACAGGTTTCCGTCAGAAGAAGAGCAGACTCAGCAGTATCAAGCTGTGTTAGACACCTATCCAGATAAACGTGTGGTGATGCGTACCTTGGATGTGGGTGGTGATAAGGCATTGCCATATCTACCCATTGAGGAAGACAACCCATTTTTAGGCTGGCGTGGGATTCGTTTTACATTGGATCATCCAGATATTTTCTTGATGCAGATCCGCGCTATGATGCGTGCGAGTGCCACTCATCAGAATTTAAGTATCTTGTTACCTATGGTTTCTGGGGCTCAAGAGCTTGATGATGCGATTGCTCTAATAGAACGTGCTCACCAAGAAGTGGTGCTGTTAGATCAACGCATTCGTATGCCACAAATCGGAGTGATGATCGAAGTTCCATCGATGATCTATCTGCTGCCGTTGATTGCCAATAAAGTCGACTTTGTTTCTATCGGGACTAATGACTTAACTCAGTATCTACTAGCGGTTGATCGCAACAACTCACGTGTAGCGGATGTTTATGAGTCAATGCACCCTTCGGTGATCATGGCCCTTAAGCATATTCATTCGACCTGTCAGGAATTAAATATTCCAGTCTGTATCTGTGGAGAGCTCGCCGGTGACCCAATTGGCGCTTTATTGATGGTCGGTTTAGGTTACCGAAGTCTAAGTATGAATACCTCAAACGTTGCTAAGGTGAAGTACTTGTTGCGTCATACCGAAACTGGAGAATTGCAACAACTGGCTGACAAAGCTCTGATGCAACCTTATGGTCATAACATTTATACTATGATGCAGTCATTTTTTGAGGATAAGGGCTTCGCAGGCTTTATTCGAGCAGGTAACAAATAGGGTTCAATGTGTCGATAGAATTACTTTTGTCTTTTATGGCTCTCGGTGCCGTGGTCGGCGTCATGGCTGGTTTGTTGGGGATAGGTGGTGGGCTCATTGTTGTTCCAGCCTTATTGTTCATGCTCCCTGCGGCCGGTATCGATGCAAATATTAGTATGCACATTGCTCTGGCTACGTCATTAGCGAGTATTATTGCGACCTCTGGTTCATCTGCACTCAATCATTTTAGACTTGGGAATGTCGATATGTTCGTGGTCAAGTGGTTGATGCCAGGTGTGGTTGTTGGCGGTTTTTTAGGCGCGAATGTCGCCGAATGGATTCCGTCTCAACACTTACCGAGAGTCTTCGGGGTTATCGTATTGTTACTGGCTATTCAGATGTTATTTTCTATTCATGGTAAAGCATCTAAGAGCATGCCAGGCAGCACTGCCACTATGTTTTATGGCACGGGTATTGGTGTTATTTCGAGTCTCGCTGGTATTGGTGGCGGTTCTCTCTCGGTTCCGTTCTTAAACCGCCATGGTATCGAAATGCGCAAAGCAGTGGGGTCGTCGTCAGTGTGTGGTTGCCTTATCGCCATTTCAGGAATGGTCGGCTTTATTCTCCATGGTTACAAGATTGAGGATTTGCCAGCGTATAGCATTGGTTACGTTTATCTACCTGCTTTAATCGCAATTGCATCCACCTCTATGCTCACCACGCGCATTGGTGCTAAGCTTGCTACCTCATTACCTACACCTACATTGAAAAAAATCTTTGCACTATTTTTAATGTTTGTTGCCGGAACTATGTTGCTATAACGCGCTCTCATCTTATACGTTTCGAAATAATCTGAACTTTATAAAGAGTATTAATCCTATGTCTCAGGGATATCTAACTTTTCCAAATATTGATCCAGTGCTTGTCTCCATTGGACCGCTATCTATCCGTTGGTATGGATTGATGTATTTAGTCGGCTTTGCTTTCGCGCTCTGGCTTGCCAATAGACGAGCTGATAAAGCCGATAGTGGCTGGACGCGAGAGCAGGTATCTGACTTGCTATTTGCCGGTTTCTTAGGGGTTGTGATTGGTGGCCGTGTTGGCTATGTGATTTTCTATAACTTTGACCTTTTCCTTCAAGACCCACTTTATTTATTTAAGGTCTGGACGGGGGGGATGTCGTTCCACGGTGGTCTCCTTGGTGTGATTAGCGCCATGTTCTGGTACGCAAAGAAAAACGGCCGTACCTTTTTTGGTGTCGCTGACTTTATCGCGCCGTTAGTGCCATTTGGTTTAGGTATGGGACGCTTGGGTAACTTTATGAATAGCGAACTGTGGGGACGTGTAACAGATGTGCCATGGGCGTTTGTCTTCCCTAATGGTGGTCCTTTGCCTCGCCATCCGTCTCAGCTTTATGAGATGGCGTTGGAAGGTGTGGTACTGTTCTTTATCTTAAACTGGTTTATCAAAAAACCTCGCCCGCTCGGATCGGTGTCTGGATTGTTTCTCGCGGGTTACGGAACCTTCCGTTTCCTTGTAGAATACGTGCGCGAACCGGATGCCCACTTAGGTCTATTTGGTGGATTTATCTCAATGGGACAAATCCTCTCACTACCTATGGTGATTATCGGGATTCTTATGATGGTTTGGGCGTATAAACGTGGCCATTACAAAGATGAATTACCACAACAAGCGAAGTAAGGAATTGGTGTGAAACAGTATTTAGATCTCTGTCAGCGAATCGTTGACCAAGGTGAGTGGATTGAAAACGAACGTACTGGCAAACGTTGCCTGACCGTTATCAATGCGGATCTAACGTACAACGTGGCAAATAACCAGTTTCCATTGGTGACAACGCGAAAAAGCTTCTGGAAGGCCGCTGTTGCTGAGTTGCTTGGCTATATTCGTGGTTACGATAACGCTGAGGACTTTCGCAAACTAGGTACGAAAACGTGGGATGCAAATGCGAATCTGAATGAAGCTTGGCTAAATAACCCTTACCGTAAAGGTGACGATGATATGGGGCGCGTTTACGGCGTTCAGGGGCGAGCATGGGCCAAACCTGATGGTGGTCATATCGACCAACTGCGTAAAATTGTAGATGATCTGACTCGTGGTGTTGATGATCGCGGTGAAATTCTAAACTTCTACAACCCTGGTGAGTTCCATATGGGTTGCTTGCGACCTTGTATGTACAGTCATCACTTCTCGTTACTGGGTGATACGCTTTATTTAAACAGTACTCAACGCTCCTGTGATGTCCCTCTTGGGCTTAATTTCAATATGGTTCAGGTCTACGTCTTTTTGGCCATTATGGCGCAAATTACCGGTAAGAAGCCGGGTCAGGCGTATCATAAGATTGTTAACGCACATATCTATGAAGACCAATTGGAGTTGATGCGTGATGTGCAGTTAAAGCGTGAGCCACTAAAAGCGCCGAGCTTCCATATTAACCCTGAGATTAAGAGTCTAGAAGATTTAGAAACTTGGGTGACACTGGATGATTTTTGGGTTGAAGGTTATGAGTACCATGATCCGATTCAATATCCGTTTTCGGTGTAACACGGTTTAATTTTGAATAATGAGAAAAGGGCTCCAAGAGCCCTTTTTTTTGTTTTTCAGATGGTTATTTCAGCGCGTTGGCGACAAACTTGTAGATAGGATCCGTAAGCGCAGGATTAGCGATAGCCGGACTAATAAACTTAGGAGGAATAAGGATACCGTCCTCGACCAAAGATTTTATGGTCGAGAAATAGCGTATCTCCGTTTTACCTGTCAGCAGCAAATTAAAATCCTCACCGAGTTGCTCATAGGCGTTGAGAATCTCTCTAAACCCTCTGAGATAGAGGTAATCTTTGGTATAGCCTCCGCCACGGTATACACGGCTTGTAATCGTAAATGCCGTCATATCGTCCGCTTTATACTGCTCTTTAAGTAGCATAAAGGTATTTCTAAAATCGCGGTCAACGATCATCGATTCTACTGCGACAACACGAAGTGCCAATGTTCTGAGGCGTTGCAGACTAAAGTGACCAGAAAGAAACTCACATAAGATAGCCAGCCCTTCTTGAGTAGTCGTATTGACAGGACAACCTAGACTCAGCAACTTCAGTGGTTGTGCTTGACCATTCAAAGTGGTTAACAGATGGACACCTAATTCATGGTGGGCGAGGGCGTGAAGTTCATTCGCAGAGATGCTTGCCGACGCATTAATTTTTACTTTGGTGCCTGACACTAATGCATTGGCGATCATGCTATCGTTGATTTCTATCTCCCCTGAATAGCCATGCTGGAAGCAAAACTGCTGCATAAACGCGGCAATCTCTTCACTGTTGTGGCGTGGAGAAGTATCTTCGTCAATGGGCAGATGTAGCAAGAAATGCGCATTTCGCACGTCCTTACTGCTTGGCTCACCAAAATAGCGTAGCGAGTTATACAAGAAGTCCGCACAACCAATAGAACTGAGCTGATCAAGCTTATCGGCATAGGATTGAATCACTTCAGCATAGAGTGAACGGAGTTTTTCATTATCGATATTTTCGATAGGAAGAGAGTAAAGATCTCGCTTGGCTTGATGAACATCAAACGTCTGCTCTTTATAGACAAAGTTAGGCTCGATAGAAAATCGATTATCGAAAAAACGCTGCCTCTCTTCGGCATAATTTTGTGGCGTTACGCTGCTTAAGATATCGATATCTTCAACGAGTGATGACAGTTGTTGATCTATTTGCCCTGCCACGGCGAGTAGTTGTTCGTTTTCTTTATGGTCCATCATAGTGTACGTCGCTGTTTTTCTTCAGTGTGTATCAGCTGATGATTTTTTACCAATGAAAACCGATCCATAAATAACAAAAAAGGAGAGCATGGGCTCTCCTTTCAGAAATCGTATTGGCTGATTACGCAGTCATTGCCAGAATCACACCAGGTAGCAAGATAAATACGGATAGTAAGTAACCTATAACGACCGTTTTATTCTTAACTGCCATATCAGAAATGAAGTCAGCACCTTTAAGAGGAATTTCACGTAGGAATGGAATTCCGTAGATTAATACTGTTGCCATGATGTTGAATACTAAGTGAACCAGAGCAATTTGAAGAGCGAATACTGCGAACTCGCCAGATACTGCTGTTGCTGCTAGTAGAGCGGTAATACAAGTACCGATGTTAGCACCTAGTGTAAATGGGTATACATCGCGAACTTTTAGTACACCAGTACCAACCAGTGGAACCATCAGGCTTGTTGTTGTCGATGAAGACTGAACCAGCACAGTAACAATTGAACCAGACGTGATGCCGTGAATTGGACCACGACCAATCGCATTTTTTAGGATCTCACGCGCACGGCCAACCATTAGACTCTTCATCAACTTACCCATTACAGTAATTGCGACGAAGATAGTTGCGATACCCAGTGCGATAAGCAGGACACCACCAATCGTGTCACCAAATGTGCTTAGCGGTTCTTTCACTGCGCTAACAACGGGTTTAGTGATTGGTTTGATGAAGTTAAGACCTTTGATGCTCATATCACCCGTTGCTAGGAACGGAGAAACTAACCAATGAGAAATCTTATCTAAAATACCAAACATCATTTCAAGAGGTAGGAAGATCGCAACCGCAAGAAGGTTAAAGAAGTCGTGAATAGTTGCACTGGCAAAAGCGCGCTTAAACTCTTCTTTGCAACGAACGTGTCCTAATGAAACAAGCGTATTTGTCACTGTTGTGCCGATATTCGCACCCATCACCATAGGGATAGCTGTTTCTACCGGAAGACCGCCGGCAACGAGGCCCACGATAATTGAAGTTACTGTACTTGAAGACTGGATCAGTGCTGTTGCGACTAAGCCGATCATCAAACCTGCTACAGGGTGAGAGGCAAATTCAAATAGAACTTTAGCTTGATCGCCAGTCGCCCATTTAAAACCACTGCCAACCATCGATACCGCTAGAAGTAGCAGATACAACATGAATGCCAAGTTAGCCCAGCGCAACCAGCGAGTAGTGCTCGAAATTGGCGCCGCTGTAGTAGTAGCTTGGTTCATAATCATTTTCTCCGTGGACCGTTAATGTCTTTGTTTTGGTCTGTTGTTGAAACTGAGGCTGATGGTAGAGATGAAATATTTCAGTAATATTACAGTTCCGTGTAACCGCTTTGTTTTTCATCATAACAAACGAATACAGCTGTATTTTGAATTTTACAATAGATTTAAGATTTTGATTTTAAAGTTGTTTTTGCTTTATTTATTAGTGATTGTTCAATGTGACAAAAATCAAAAAAAAAGGAGAAAAAATCCTTTTGGTGATTCATTTATTACATTGGTTTGTAATAATTGAATTTAAAAGTTCGGTAAAACAGACGGTAATTTGTAAATGTGTAAGTTTTTCCGAGTTATTGTTGTCATGCTCAGCATTTGTTATAACCTTATCCATTCGAACTTAAAGAGTCATCGCGATGTCGCATTTAAATTACAACCACCTCTATTACTTCTGGATGGTCTGCAAGCAAGGTTCTGTAACAAAAGCGGCCGATGCTCTGTTTTTGACCCCGCAGACGGTTACTGGCCAAATTAAAGCGCTTGAAGATCGAATGGACGGTAAGTTAACGAAACGCAATGGTCGCAGTATTGAACCTACAGAGCTTGGCCAATTGGTATTTAAGTATGCCGATAGAATGTTTGGCCTAAGTTATGAAATGCTCGACATCGTTAATTACAGCCAACGAGCCAACATACTCTTTGATGTTGGTGTGGCTGATGCGCTTTCTAAACGTTTGGTGAGCAAAATTTTGTTAACCACTGTGCCTGATGACAATAGCATCCATTTACGGTGTTTTGAGTCGACTCATGAAATGCTACTTGAACAGCTTTCCCAGCATAAGCTGGATATGATTTTATCTGATTGTCCGGTTGACTCGAGCCAAAGCCCTGGCCTCTATAGTAAGAAACTTGGTGAATGCAATATGAGTTTCTTCTGTTCAGGTAATGTGGATAGTGTCAGTTTTCCTGCTGTATTAGAGCAGCGTAAATTGCTTATTCCTGGTAGTCGTACCGCAATGGGCCGCAAAGTATTACAGTGGTTTGATCGACAGGGTCTTCAAGCTAATATCCTTGGTGAGTTTGATGATGTGGCATTAATGAAAGCATTTGCCCGTTATCATCATGATGTCATCTTCTTAGCGCCGTCTATTTACGTTAAAGAAGTAGAAAGTGATCTCCTATTGCAGTTGATAGGCCATATTGATGAACTGAAAGAAGAGTATTATGTGATATTCGCTGAAAGGATGATTCAACACCCTGCTGTAAAGAATGTTTGTGATGTAGATTTCACGAGTTTATTTAATTAAACCAGATGGTTAATTAAACTGAATAGATTATTTTTCTCAGTTGAATTAATATTTGAAAGATTCGCTTAAACATAATTATTAATCGTGTGAATCTGGTTAGTACAGAAGGTTAGTTATTTCTGTAAGGCTGAAAATTTTTGTCAAAGTTATGCTTGTATCAAGAGGTCATTGGTGATGGATTTACAAGAGATGGAAAAAAACTCTGCAAAGGCAGTGGTGCTACTCAAGGCGATGGCGAATGAACGACGTCTTCAGATTTTGTGCCTGCTCCATAACCAAGAGCTATCCGTTGGAGAGTTGTGCTGCAAACTGGAATTGAGCCAGTCAGCGTTGTCGCAACATTTGGCTTGGTTAAGAAGAGATGGACTGGTTCATACTCGAAAAAAAGCTCAAATGGTTTATTACACATTAAGCAGTGAAGAAGTGAAGTCTATGATTCAGTTACTACACGAGCTTTACTGTGATAATTAAGAACAGGTGATGAGCAATTAATTACTCATTTACAAATAGCAGATATAAAAAAACCGGCCAAGGCCGGTTTTTTCTTTCACTGTATAATCAGAGTTCTATTAAAGAGCTTTGATTGCAGCAGAGAAACGAGACTTATGACGTGCAGCTTTATTCTTGTGAATAAGGCCTTTAGTAGCCATGCGGTCTAGGATTGGTGTAACTGTAGCAAAAGCTTCAGTTGCAGCAGCTTTGTCGCCTGCTTCGATAGCAGCAACAGTTTTCTTCATGTAAGTACGCATCATTGAGCGACGGCTAGCGTTGTGCTGACGACGTTTCTCAGCCTGGATAGCGCGCTTCTTAGCAGATTTACTATTTGCCAAGGGTCTAACTCCCAAAAACTTAGTTCAGTGACAATTTAAGGGCGAGGAATATCCCCTATTTGCTCTTAAATGTCAAATAATTTGTGCAAAAACCAATCGAGCCAAACAAATTTTGGATTGAAAGGTCTTCACGGTTAAGATGGCGGGGATTCTAACAGTATTTTTTTTTCAATGCTAATACTAATCTGCTCTGGTTATGACATTCCTAGTGTAAAGTAGAGCGAAATTTTTGATTCCCGAGGTAATTGTGAGTAAACGCCTACTCAAGTCTGGCATGATAGTGAGTGCCATGACCCTGATTTCTCGCGTACTTGGCCTAGTGCGAGATGTTGTTGTTGCCAACCAGATGGGGGCGGGTGCAAGCGCTGATGTTTTCTTCTTTGCCAATAAAATTCCCAACTTCCTCAGGCGTTTATTTGCTGAAGGTGCATTCTCTCAGGCATTTGTTCCTGTTCTGACTGAGTATCATGCTGCGGGAGATATGGATAAAACTCGCCAACTTATTGCGAGGGCCGCAGGTACCTTAGGGGTTCTTGTCTCGATAGTGACATTGTTTGGTGTCTTAGGTTCGGGAATCGTGACGGCTCTATTTGGTTTTGGCTGGTTTTTAGATTGGATGCATGGCGGCCCGTCGGCAGAAAAGTTTGTTCTGGCCAGCCTGATGCTCAAAATTACCTTTCCATATTTATGGTTCATCACGTTTGTCGCTCTTTCTGGGGCAATACTTAACACCATGGGGAAATTTGCCGTTTCTTCATTTACCCCAGTGTTCCTCAATGTGATGATCATTTTATCGGCCTGGTTTATTGCTCCTCAGCTAGCTCAACCAGAAATTGGTTTGGCGATTGGTGTGTTCCTCGGTGGTTTAGTCCAGTTCCTTTTTCAAATCCCATTTTTGATAAAAGCAGGAGTGATGGTTAAACCTCAGTGGGGATGGCGAGATCCTGGTGTGGTCAAAATTCGCACGTTAATGATTCCAGCGTTATTTGGCGTATCAGTGAGTCAGATAAACTTGCTGTTTGACACTTTTATCGCCAGCTTCCTTCAAACGGGATCGATCAGTTGGCTTTATTACTCAGACCGCCTGCTTGAATTTCCTCTTGGCTTATTTGGTATAGCCATTGCGACAGTCATCCTACCCGCGCTGTCACGCAAACACGTCGATGCTCACAACGAAGGCTTTGCCCAGACAATGGACTGGGGCGTACGCATGGTGACACTACTGGGTATTCCCGCGATGTTGGGCTTGATGGTGCTAGCAAAACCTATGTTGATGGTGCTGTTCATGCGTGGGGAATTTACGCCACAAGATGTCGAGTTTGCTTCGATGTCATTGATGGCTTATGCGTCTGGTTTACTCAACTTTATGCTGATTAAAGTTCTCGCCCCTGGTTATTATTCTCGCCAAGATACAAAAACGCCTGTGAAGTACGGCATTATCGCAATGGTAACGAACATGGTCTTCAATGCTATCTTCGCTTATTTTTATGGCTATGTCGGTCTGGCTATTGCGACGGCACTATCGGCTTTGGTCAACATGACTCTACTATATAGAGGTTTGCATATCGCAGGTGTTTACCAGTTAACACGCAAAACACTCATCTTTGTTGGCAAGCTAATTATTGCGGGTGGCTTAATGGTCACAGCGATCATGTGGCAGTTGGAAGAGATGAGTATTTGGCTGAGCTGGAGTTTAGCTCATCGCGTGATGTGGTTGTCTATGCTGATTGGTTTAGGTGCAGGCGTTTATTTGGTGGCACTTCTGGTTATGGGTATACGTTTAAAAGACTTAAAAGCAGCGACAGAGCGAACCTGATTAGTATATAATCCGTCAGTTTCACGCAATGTTTACTCTTTTAGACAGTATTTATAGCCAATAGATAGGTTTTTAGCAGTCCCCAATGGAATTGATTCGAGGTATTCACAATATCAAACCCCACCATCAAGGGTGTGTATTGACGATCGGAAACTTCGATGGTGTTCATCTTGGACATCAGGAAGTATTACGACAAGTGTCTGAACAGGCTAAGGAATTAGGTCTGCCCTCGACGGTAATGACATTCGACCCTCAGCCATTGGAACTGTTTGCTAAAGATAAAGCACCAGCGAGGCTGACACGCCTCAGAGATAAGTTTGTTCAACTGAGTAAATTGAATATTGAAAGGTTGCTTTGTGTAAACTTTAACCTTAAGTTCGCCAATCAAACCCCTGAGGCATTTATTAGTGACTTGTTGGTAGCGCGTTTGGGTGTTAAGTTTCTCGTCGTAGGCGATGATTTCTGCTTTGGTCATGGTCGTAAGGGGAACTTTGCGATGCTGCAAGAAGCAGGAAAAAAGTACGGCTTTGAAGTGGTCAGCACACAAAGCTTTCGCTTAGCTGAGTTGCGGGTTAGCAGCACTGCAATACGTCGGGCATTAGCGCAAGATAAGCTTGATGAAGCTGCGCAAATGTTAGGACGTCATTATAGTATTAGTGGTCGAGTCTCTCATGGTCGTAAATTGGGTAGAACCATTGGTTTCCCTACGGCAAATATCCCACTAAAACGTTGCGTATCTCCAGTGTCAGGTGTTTATACCGTTGAGGCATTATGTCTTGATGATGGGCCTATTGGAGGTGTGGCGAACATTGGTAACCGACCGACGGTTAACGGTGTACGTCAGCAACTAGAAGTACATTTATTCGACTTTAAAGCCAATTTATATGGTAAACAGTTGGAAATCGTACTTTTAGATAAGATTCGAGATGAGCATAAATTTGAGTCATTCGAAGCTTTGAAACAACAAATTGAATTGGATGCTGAAGCAGCAAGGGTGTGGCTGCGTCAGCGTAAAGACCAAGCGGTTTAGTTCGCTGCTTGGCATAATGTCTAACTGTCACCCAACACAACGGAATTAAGAATCGATGAGTGAGTATAAAGATACCCTGAACCTTCCTGAAACAGGGTTTCCGATGCGCGGCAATCTGGCCAATCGTGAGCCAGAGATGCTTGAGCGTTGGTACAAAGAAGACCTTTACGGTGAAATCCGTAAAGCGAAGAAAGGCAAAAAATCTTTCGTTCTACACGATGGTCCTCCATACGCGAATGGTGACATTCACATTGGCCACGCACTAAACAAGATTCTTAAAGACATTATTATTAAATCCAAAACACTTTCTGGTTTTGATGCACCGTACATTCCAGGTTGGGACTGTCACGGCCTACCAATTGAACTAATGGTAGAGAAGAAGAAAGGCAAACCAGGCCAAAAGATCTCTGCGGCAGAGTTCCGTGAAGAGTGTCGTAAATACGCTCAAGGTCAGGTTGAAGGTCAAAAAGAGAGCTTCAAGCGTCTAGGTATCATGGGAGAGTGGGATAAGCCTTACCGCACGATGGATTTTGCTACCGAAGCAAATATCATCCGCGCGTTAGGTAAAATCGCTGACAATGGTCATCTACTGAAAGGCTTCAAGCCAGTTCATTGGTGTACGGACTGTGGTTCGGCACTTGCTGAGGCTGAAGTAGAGTACAAAGACAAAGTTTCTCCTTCGATTGATGTTCGCTTCAAAGCGACAGATGCTGCGGCTCTACTATCGAAGTTTAATCTTATTGAAGGTCATGAAGGCGAAGGCGATATCTCAATTGTTATCTGGACGACGACACCGTGGACACTGCCAGCAAACCGCGCAGTATGTTTACGCGGTGATCTAGAGTATGTACTTGTCCAAATTGAAGGTGAGTCTAAAGAGCGCATCATCGTTGCGTCTGAATTAGCGAAAGATGTCATGGACCGTGCTGGTATTGAGCACTTCCACAACCTAGGTTTTGCTAAGGGTAGCGATCTTGAATTGCTTCAGTTCAATCACCCATTCTATGACTTTACCGTGCCAGCGATCTTAGGTGATCACGTGACTACTGATTCGGGTACAGGTGTTGTCCATACCGCGCCAGGTCACGGTCAAGAAGACTTCGCAGTAGGTAACCAATACAACCTAGAAGTGGCTAACCCTGTAGGTTCAAACGGCGTTTACCTACCAGATACTGAGTTGTTTGCTGGTCAACACGTATTCAAAGCGAACGATGCGGTCGTTGAAACGCTCAAAGAAAAAGGCGCGCTTCTTCATCACCACGCTTATGAGCACAGCTACCCACACTGTTGGCGTCATAAGACTCCAATCATCTTCCGTGCAACACCTCAGTGGTTTGTATCGATGGACCAAGCAGGTCTACGTGCTAAGGCACTAGAGTCAATCAAAGGTGTGGAGTGGATGCCTGAGTGGGGTCAAAGTCGTATCGAAGGTATGATTGAAGGTCGTCCTGAGTGGTGTATCTCACGCCAACGTACTTGGGGTGTGCCGATCGCTCTATTCGTTCACAAAGAAACTGCAGAGCTTCATCCAAACACAATTGAACTGGTTGAGAAAGTTGCTCAACTTGTTGAAGAAAAAGGTATCCAAGCTTGGTGGGATCTAGAAATTTCAGAACTACTTGGTGATGACGCTGATAAATACGAGAAAGTACTTGATACTCTAGACGTATGGTTCGATTCAGGTGTTACTCACTATTCAGTGGTTGACGCTCGTGAAGAGTACAACGGCAACAGCGCAGATCTTTACCTGGAAGGTTCTGACCAACACCGTGGTTGGTTCCAGTCGTCATTGATTTCATCTATCGCGATGAAAGGTGAAGCGCCATACAAGCAAGTGTTAACGCACGGTTTCGTTGTAGATGGTCACGGTCGTAAGATGTCGAAATCGATTGGTAACGTAGTTGCACCGAAAGATGTCACGAACAAGCTAGGTGCAGATATTCTGCGTCTATGGGTTGCATCAACAGACTACACTGGCGAAGTCGCGGTATCTGATGAAATTCTTAAGCGCTCTGCTGATGCGTACCGTCGTATCCGTAACACAGCACGTTTCTTCCTTGCGAACCTAAGTGGTTTCAACCCTGCAACGGATATTGTTCCTGCAGAAGAAATGGTTGCACTTGATCGTTGGGCTGTTGGTCGCGCACTAGCGGCTCAGGAAGAAATTGTTAAAGCATACGGCGAGTACAACACTCACGCAGTGACTCAGCGCTTGATGCACTTCTGTTCGATTGAGATGGGTTCATTCTACCTAGACGTGATCAAAGACCGTCAGTACACAGCAAAACGTGGCGGACATGCTCAACGTAGCTGTCAGACGGCGCTTTACTACATCGTAGAAGCGTTGGTACGTTGGATGGCTCCTATCATGTCGTTTACAGCGGATGAAATCTGGAATGAAATGCCAGGTGAGCGCGATAAGTTTGTTTTCACTGGTGAATGGTTCGACGGCCTGTTCGGATTGACTGAAGGTGAAGAGCTGAACAACGAGTTCTGGGCTGAGATTCAGGTGATTCGTGGTAGCGTAAACAAGCTGCTAGAAGACGCTCGTAAAGACAAGACAATCGGTGGCTCTCTACAAGCTGAAGTCACGCTATATGCCGACGATGCACTTCTGGCTAAGCTAGGTAAGCTAGAAGACGAACTGCGTTTTGCTCTACTGACATCAACCGCCGTGGTTAAGTCTCTAGGTGAAAAATCTCAAGCAGCACAAGCGACCGATGTTGAAGGTCTGTTTGTTGAAGTTAAAGCGACTGAAAACGAGAAGTGTGACCGCTGTTGGCACCATACTCCAGACGTTGGTACGATCGAAGGCCATGAGAAGATCTGTGGTCGTTGTGTATCGAACGTAGATGGTGAAGGCGAAGTACGTAAATTTGCATAATTCGCATTAGCGTAACTGAACTTTTCAGAAATTAAATAGCCCCAGTATTTACTGGGGCTACTTTTAGGAACTGTATGAACGAGCAAACATTAACTCTTAAACAATCAGGTGTACGTTGGCTATGGCTAGCGTTGGTTATCTTCCTTGCGGACATCGGTATTAAACTGTTTGTGATGGATAATATGGGTTATGGATGGGCAAATCGAATAGAGGTACTGCCTTTCTTCAATTTCCTTTATGTTCATAATTACGGCGCTGCGTTTAGCTTCCTGAGCGATCAGGCTGGCTGGCAACGTTGGCTATTTACTGGGATTGCATTTGCAGTCACCGCAATGCTGACTTACTGGATGAGTAAACTTCCAGCGGCCGAAAAGTGGAACAATATCGCCTACGCTATGATTATTGGTGGTGCGGTAGGTAACGTCTTCGATCGTGTCGTCCATGGTTATGTGGTCGATTACCTCGACTTTTACTGGGGTAATTATCATTGGCCAGCATTCAATCTGGCTGATACTACTATCTGTATTGGTGCTGCGATGATTATCTTAGATGGCTTTCGTAAAAAAGACGACGCCAAAGCTTAATTCGTGATGAATTGAATAACCCTAAGCGCTGTCGGTTGATTACGATGGCGCTTTTTAGTATACCCGTCTAGTTTGAATCCGAGCGCCAATTTGACGGCGACACATCTATTAAAACAATAACGACACCAAGGAAGCAGTAACGTGACTACAATCGCCCAAGATTCAGCAGTAACTTTGCACTTTACGATCAAAATGAAAGATGGGTCTGTTGCCGACAGTACCCACAACATGGGCAAACCAGCCAAACTAGTGATTGGTGATGGTAGCCTTAGTGAAAACTTTGAACAGTGTTTGCTGGGTCTTAACTCAGGTGACCAAAAGGCTATTGAACTTAAAGCTCAAGATGCGTTTGGTTTGCAAAATCCAGACAATATTCATCATATGGACCGTGCTAAGTTTGTTGGTGACGCGGAAGTGGAAGTGGGCACCATCATGGCTTTTTCTGGCCCAGACGGAATGGAAATTCCTGGCATTATTACCGAAATAGCTGGCGACTCTGTGACCGTAGATTTCAACCATCCGCTAGCAGGACAGGATGTGACTTTTGAAGTTGAGATTTTGTCAGTAGAATAACCGCCCAAAGAAGAAAACAACGCCATGAGCAATGAAATGAAAATTCTATTAGCCAACCCTCGCGGTTTTTGTGCCGGTGTTGATCGTGCGATCAGCATTGTTGAACGTGCATTAGAAATGTACCAACCACCAATCTACGTACGCCATGAGGTGGTTCACAACCGTTTTGTCGTGGAAGGCCTCAAGCAGCGTGGTGCGATCTTTGTTGAAGAGTTGCATGAAGTTCCAGATGACAATATCGTTATTTTTTCTGCTCATGGTGTGTCTCAAGCAGTACGCAAAGAGGCCAAAGAGCGTGCTCTCACCGTTTTTGACGCAACTTGTCCCTTAGTGACTAAAGTGCACATGGAAGTAGCTCGTGCGAGTCGTAAGCATATGGAAGTTGTGTTGATTGGTCATGCTGGACATCCTGAAGTTGAAGGTACAATGGGGCAATACGCCAGTGATAAAGGCGGTATGTACTTGGTGGAAACGCCAGCGGATGTAATCGCTCTTAAAGATAAGGTGCGTGATCCAAGCCACCTGCACTATGTGAGCCAAACAACGCTATCAGTGGATGAGACTGCAGATGTCATTGACGAGCTGCGTCGTGTCTTCCCTGACATTCAGGGGCCGCGCAAGGATGACATCTGTTATGCAACGCAAAATCGCCAGGACGCGGTTCGCGAAATGGCAGAGGATGTGGATGTTATGATTGTCGTCGGGTCTAAAAACTCTTCAAATTCTACTCGCCTTAAAGAACTGGCAGAAAAGCTGGGAACGCCGGGCTACCTCACTGACTGCACGGAAGACATCAAGTCGGAATGGTTTGAAGGCAAAACGAAAGTAGGGGTGACCGCGGGTGCTTCTGCTCCAGAGGAGTTGGTCAACCAAATCCTAGACCGAATAAAAGAGTTGGTCGGTGCTCGCTCGGTAGAAGAGATTCAAGGGCGTGAAGAGAATATGTTCTTTGAAGTACCGAAAGAGCTACAGATTAAGCAAATCGATTAATGATCACAACAACAAAAAGCCAGCGTTAAAGCTGGCTTTTTTACGCGCTTTACAATAGAAAAGGCTCCCGAAGGAGCCTTAGT
Source organism: Vibrio sp. M260112 (assembly GCF_036533775.1). Classification (NCBI taxonomy): domain Bacteria; kingdom Pseudomonadati; phylum Pseudomonadota; class Gammaproteobacteria; order Vibrionales; family Vibrionaceae; genus Vibrio; species Vibrio sp. M260112. The sequence continues at coordinate 23,190 of NZ_JATABH010000023.1, forward strand.
TTTCATTACGTTTTTGTTTTGAGCTACGCAGTTTCTGTGACTGCTTGTGGTTTCTCTTCGTCAGCAAGGTCAGTTTCACCTTTACCTTTGGATCTCTTAATCACGTAAGCGGTAACGGCTAGAGCAAACAGTACTCCAGAAATCGTTGAAATTTGAATTGGCAGACCAAAACCTAGTGAACTGTTATTGAGAATGAAGGTAACACACACTGTCGTCATGAACATTGCAGGGATAGTGGTAATCCAGTGCAGCTTGTTATGGCGTAGTAGGTACGCGGATGCAGTCCATAGCATCATGACCGCGGTCGTTTGGTTAGCAAAGCCGAAGTAACGCCAGATAATGCCGAAATCTACTTGAGTCAAGATGCCACCGATAACGAATAGTGGAACTGCCATCAATAGTCGGTTGCGCAGTGTTTTTTGCTCCATGTTGAAGTATTCAGCTAGGATCAAACGGCTAGAGCGAAATGCAGTATCACCAGAAGTGATAGGTAGGATGACGACACCGAGGAAAGCGATTACACCACCAAAGACACCGAGTAGGCCAAATGATGCGCTGTAAACGACATTACCAGGACCACCGTTTTTCACAGCTTCAGAGAGTGATTCTAGTGAGCCAAAGAAAGATAGAGCGATCGCACACCAGATTAGCGCGATGACACCTTCACCGATCATTGCACCGTAGAAGACGAAGCGACCATTCTTTTCATTTTCCATACAGCGAGCCATCAGCGGAGACTGGGTTGCATGGAAACCTGAAATGGCACCACATGCGATAGTGATAAATAGCGCTGGCCATAAAGGCATATCATTTGGGTTAAGGTTAGTTAGCATATCGCTGACTTGGAAATCACCCATTACAGTGTGTTCGCTAGAGAAAGCAATCGCTGTCATTAGACCGACCGACATGAAGATAAGTAGGGCGCCAAATAGTGGGTAGAAGCGACCAATGATTTTATCAACAGGAACAATTGTAGCGATGATGTAGTAAGCGAAAATCGCGATAACCATGGTCGTCATGCTAACGTTCAGGCTAGTTTGATCGTTAATTAGGTTAGTGATCATTCCCGCAGGTGCTGAAACAAATACCACGCCGACTAGCAACAGAAGAACAATGGCAAAGATGTTCATAAAGTGTTTTGCGCCATTGCCTAGGTAGCGGCCTGTGATGGTCGGCACTGAAGCACCACCATTACGTACTGATAGCATACCTGAGAAGTAGTCATGTACCGCACCAGCAAAAATACAGCCGACCACAATCCATAGCATTGCTGCAGGGCCGTAAAGGGCTCCCATGATTGGGCCAAAGATAGGACCCACACCAGCAATATTCAGTAGTTGAACCAAGTAGACTTTTTTCGTCGACATTGGAACGTAGTCAACACCATCTTGCATAGTATGCGCAGGGGTTTGACGTTTTTCGTTAATACCAAAAATCTTCTCTACGAATGCGCCGTAGAGAAAGTAGCCACATATCAGGGCCGCGACACAGGTTAGAAACCACAACATAGCACTTGTTCCTTAGTGAAATTAATTAAGCTCACCATGCATACTAAGTCTTTCTCGGGCAATCATCATTCGCTTCTGAAGTAAGTGGTCGTATAGAAAAATGAGTGGTTTTCTGAGCTATTAAGTGGTTTTTTCTGTCAGTGAGTGGCAATTGTTGAAGTTTAGTGGTTTGATTAATCACTGGAGATAAAGTCAAGGAAAAACAATGAGGAAGATAATTGTCGTAGCCATAATGACGGTTCTGACTGCGTGTGTGAGTAGCCCTGAGCAACTCGCAAAACAAGGAGACTGGTATCAAATTGGTTTTCAAGATGGAGTCAGTGGTCACACTCAGCGTTCTTATAAAGAGCTGACAAGTTTAGGCGCAGTTAAGCAGGCAGATTATGAAACGGGTTACTCGGAAGGTATCGGCCAATACTGCAACCCAGATTTCGCCTATCAGATAGGATTGTCTGGTCAATATTACGAAGGTGTGTGTGAAGGTACAGAGAGTGCGCAAAAGTTTCGAATGGAATGGCAGCGTGGCTGGAATGAATACCAGAACTAGCCATTGTTAATCGCATATAACAGAGGGGAGCAAGTTAGCCTCTGCTCCCCTAGTTATTCAGTTAATCGTTGTGGTGAAGCTGAACCGCTTTGCGCAAAAAACCGTCTTGTTTATCGAGTTTACTTTTTGCTTCAGCAACGTCCATTCCAGTGAGAATCATCAGAATGGCTACCTTAACGTCATAGTGAGTTTGTTCGAGCGTTGCAATCGCTTCACTGTTATCACAATCAGTTGCCTGCATAACGATGCGTGCAGCGCGTGCAACCAGCTTTTTGTTGGTTGCTTTCACATCAACCATTAGGTTCTGATAACTCTTACCTAAACGAATCATTGATGCTGTCGTTAGCATATTCAGCACAAGTTTTTGCGCTGTTCCGGATTTTAATCGAGTCGATCCTGTAAGAGCTTCTGGCCCCACAATTGGGCTAATCGCTATTTGTGCAATATCGGCGATGGGAGAGTCAGGATTACAGGACAGGGCAACGGTGGTTGCGCCAATTTGGTTTGCGTATTCGAGCGCTCCAATCACGTAAGGTGTTCTGCCGCTGGCAGCAATACCAACCACCACGTCATTGTGAGCAAAATTGATCGCTTTAAGGTCTTTGATGCCTAAGGTAAATGAGTCTTCCGCACCTTCTTTCGCTTTTAAAATCGCCTCTGGTCCACCAGCGATAAGTCCAATCACCATCTGATCGGATACGCCAAAAGTAGGAGGGCACTCTGAGGCGTCTAAAACACCCAAACGACCACTGGTTCCTGCCCCCATGTAGATCAAACGCCCTCCGCTCTTAAATGCCTCTGTGATTTTATCGACGGCTTGAGCGATTTCAGGTAACACTTTCTCGACCGCCAGAGGAACCTGTTGGTCCTGTTGATTGATTCGCTTGACGATTTCACTTGAAGGCAAGAGGTCGATATCCATGGTCTCAGGATTACGCCCTTCAGAAACTAAATGTGAAAGTGCAGCGATAAGCGCATCATTAGTCATAGTTGTCCTTATTTATCAGCAAAGTACATCACACCAAGGCTAGCCAGTTTGGAGGCTCCGGTGACTTCAGGCAGATTGCTTGGCAGATTGTGAATGCGGCGATAGGCCAGCCAAGCAAAGGCCATCGCTTCGATATTATTACTGTCGACGCCTTTGTCATCGGTTAGCATCACCTGCCAATCTGGCAATAGCTCGGCTAAGCGTTGCATGAGTAGTGGGTTATGAGCGCCGCCACCACAGGTTAATAACTCTGGCGTATCGCCTAGTTTGAATTTTTTGACTTCATTAGCAATAGTTTGCGCGGTGTATTCACACAAGCTTCTTTGCACATCAGCAACCTTCGTTGAGTAACGGTTGAGGATGTTTTCTAACCAAGGCAAGTTGAACAGTTCGCGTCCGGTGCTTTTAGGTGCTGGAAGTGTTAGGTAAGGTTCATCAAGGAGTTCTGACAGTAGGTCAGTATCAATCTTGCCTTGATTAGCAAGCTGAGCATCTTTATCGAACGCGATACCTTGATGTTTATAACACCACGCGTCCATCAACATATTGCCAGGGCCTGTGTCGTAACCAATGATGGGGTGCCCCGGTCTTAACACCGAAATGTTGGCAATGCCGCCGATATTGAGTACCACAACGCTTGAGCCATTCGATTTGAAAATTGATTGGTGGAAAGCAGGAACCAGAGGGGCACCTTGTCCACCCAGTGCAATATCTTTGCGTCGAAAATCGGCGACCGTATCTATCTGCGTTAGGGCTGCAATGATATTGGCATCACCAAGCTGGATGGTAAAAGGCGCGTCCCCATTAGGTTGGTGGAAGACGGTTTGACCATGATTGCCGATGGCAGTGATTTCTTTTGCTGTTCGTCCGCTTTTGGCCAACAGCGCTTGTACTGCTTCCGCATAAAGTTTGCCGAGTTGATGATCTATGTGACCAATTTCTGGAAGCGTAGTTGATTGACCCAGTGACACATTTAGGATTCGTTGTTTAAGCTGCTCTGGAATGGCATGGTCATGGTTTTCCAACAGGCGAATATGACAATCGTCAATCTCGACCAGTGCAGTATCGATTCCATCAAGGCTAGTGCCAGACATAATGCCAATGTATAACTCTTTTGTGGTCATGCTCAATTTTCGCTAACAGTGAAGTTTAACCGTTGTAAACAGAGAATAATCCTAATAACCTCGGGAGCATAGCGAAATTGAGCTGGATGTGGAGAAATTATGGGACCGTTATGGATCGATGTGGCTGGTTGTGAACTGACTGCAGAAGATAAAGAAATTCTTGAACACCCAACCGTAGGTGGTGTGATTCTTTTTTCTCGAAACTACCATGATAGTGCGCAATTATTGGCGTTAAATAAAGCTATTCGTCACGCGGCTAAGAGACCTATTCTGATTGGTGTTGATCAAGAAGGTGGACGAGTACAGCGCTTTAGAGAGGGGTTCTCCCGAATTCCCGCTGCGCAGAGATATGCCCAGTTTGAAAACAGTGAGCAGTTAGCTCAGCAAGGTGGTTGGCTGATGGCTGCTGAGCTGGTGGCCCATGATATCGATCTTAGTTTTGCGCCTGTGTTGGATCAGGGGCATGAGTGTAAAGCGATCGGAGACCGTTCGTTTGGTGAGGATATGGATACCATCGTTTGCCATAGTCTCGCTTACATGAAAGGAATGAAATCGGTAGGAATGGCGACAACTGGCAAGCACTTCCCTGGTCATGGTGGTGTGATTGCTGACTCACATTTAGAAACCCCATTTGATTATCGCGATAACATTCTCGAACAGGATATGGCGATATTTAAAGCGCAAATCGAAGCCGGCATTCTTGATGCAATGATGCCAGCTCATGTTGTTTTTCCCCATTACGATGACCAGCCAGCGAGTGGTTCTGAATACTGGCTCAAACAAGTACTGCGTTACCAACTAGGTTTTAAAGGCATCGTTTTTTCTGATGACTTAAATATGGAAGGTGCGGCGATTATGGGGGGGCCAGCAGAGCGGTCTCATCAAGCATTGGTCGCAGGCTGTGACATGCTGCTGTTATGCAATAATCGACAAGGTCAGATTGAGGTGTTAGACAATCTGCCTATCATGGAAACGCCTGAAGCGGTTAAACTGTTGAAGACACAAAGTTTTACCTTGGAAGATCTGCAACGCAGTGAGCAGTGGCGACAAGCGTCAGATGCGATGAAATGTATTTTAGAATCCTAACTGAAAGAGCCGCGACTGCGGCTCTTTTATTGATTGCTCAGTCAGTGAAAACCGAGTTTCTCTTTGAGGGTTTTAAGGTAACGACGACTCACTGGAAGAGGGTGATTGCTGACTGTGATAATTTCGGCCAAGCCATTTTCCAGTAGTTTAATTTCTTTAATGGCACTGATGTTGACGAGAAACTGTCGATGACAGCGAACAAGAGGTGTTTTCTCTTCTAACACTTTAAGTGTCAACTGAGACGTCGCTTTCTGTTCATGGGTCTGAACATGAACACCGCTAATGTCACTATAAGCAAACTCGACATCTTTAGTCGGAATAATAACGATTCTGTTGAGCCCAATACACGGCACCTGATCCAAACAAGGAGGAGCGATAGCGGCAATTTGCTCCTTATTGACTCGTTGTGTTTTCAGTAGTCGGTTAACTGTCTTAGTAAGCCTTTGGGTATCAACTGGCTTCAACAGATAGTCAAAGGCATTATCCTCAAATGCCTGAACGGCAAACTCATCATAAGCCGTAACAAACACGACTTTTGGCATCGTTTCGGGGTCGAGCATCGCCAGCAGCTCAATTCCCGTTATTTGTGGCATTTGGATATCGAGAAACACCACGTCAGGTTTAAGCTGATTGATTTTTTTTAACCCTTCGATTGCGTTGCTGGCTTGTTCGATAACTTGAATATGCCCAGTTTCTTCTAACAACTCTGTCAGTTCTTCGCGAGCAAAGAGTTCGTCATCTATGACTAATGCTGAAAGCATGGTGTTCCTTAATGAGAGTGTTCGTTGGGAATGATAAAGCTCATTCGCGTAAGTCTGTCCGGTTCTACTTCAATAGTGAGAGCCGAAGCACGACCAAATTTATTCGTGAGACGTTTGTCTACGATTTGCATACCTAATCCTAGATGGTCATCAGCGGGGGGAGAGTAACTGCCCGCGTTATCTTCAACAACGATACGATAACCCTCTTGCTCGACCTGACTGTAGACGCGAACAACGCCTCCGAATAGCAGATTTGATATCCCATGCTTGATGGCGTTTTCTACTAGTGGCTGAAGGGTAAATGTTGGCACTTTGCGACTGAGTAAACTTTCTTCGATGTCTATCGTTACTTCAAGCCTGTCGGTAAAACGCGCCTTTTCGATGGTCAGGTAGGCGTTCACATGGGCAAGCTCTTCTTTGAGGGTGACGGTTTCGATATCTTGCTTGAGATTGCTACGGAAGAAATGAGAAAGATGCTGAATAAGCTCTCTTGCTTTCGCGGGGTCTCGGCGAATAACTGCACTGATAGTATTTAGAGCATTGAACAAGAAATGCGGGTTGACTTGAGCATGGAGTAGTTTGATTTCCGCTTGAGATAACAAGGTTTGTTTCTGCTGGTAGTCACCAAATAGAATTTGGCTTGAGAGTAATTGGGCAATCCCTTCAGCCATCGACATATTGATGGTAGAAAACAGTTTTCGCTTGGGTTCGTACAACTTGATTGTTCCAATCACTCGTTCTCCCGCACGTAAGGGAATAATCAGTGCCGAACCAAGCTTGCATTCAGACGACAAAGAACACTGATAAGGCTTTTCCTTACCGTCGAGGTAGATAATGTCATTTTGTTGAATCGCATCTAATGTGCTTTGTGAAGAGATCGGGGTATTAGGTTTATGGTGATCATCCCCGATGCCTACAAAGGCTAGAATCTTTTCATCGTCGGTAATAGATACAGCACCAACGTTGGTTTCTTCGTAGATGATTCGAGCGATTTTCTCTGCATTTTGGCTGTTAAATCCTAATGCCAGGATACCCACTGAACGTTCAGCTATGTTGAGTGCACGCCGTGAAAACGTGGCTGAATACTCTTCGAAGATGGTTTTCCTGTCATGCAGAATACTCATAAATAAGGCTGCGCCGACAGAGTTAGCAATGATCATCGGAGCTGCAATAGCAGATACCAAGTTATACGCTTGATCAAAAGGTTTGGCGACGATCAGGATGATCAGCATCTGGACGATTTCTGCCACTAAGGTAACGGCAAAAACCACACTCGGATTAAAGAGTTGTTCAGACTTTCCTTTACGAAGTAGGTAGATATGCAGTAAGCCACCAATCAATCCTTCGGCAGTGGTTGATATTGCACAAGCCACGTCGGTGAAGCCACCGAGTGAGTAGCGGTGTAAGCCTCCGGTTAGTCCGACAAAAAAACCAACAATAGGCCCACCAAAGAGTCCACCCATTACCGCGCCTATCGCTCGGGTGTTGGCAATGGCATCATTGATCTGTAAACCAAAGTAAGTCCCCATAATACAGAATAGAGAGAACAGCACGTAGACGCTCAACTTGTGGCTAAGTCGGTTGGATATGTTCAGCAATGGCAGAAATATAGGGGTCTTACTAAGCATGTAAGCCAGCACTAAATAGACACACATCTGCTGTAGTAGGGAAAGAATCAGATCCATAGCAATAAAATTAGGTGTGGATTTATCCCTTATTCTAGATAACAAACCGCAGAGAAAACATGCTTATCTCATCATTCTTCGCTAAAACCAGCTAAAACCTCACGTGTAAATTTAAATTTACATTGGTGTTTTTTTTAGTTTACATGTTGCAATCTAAATTTGGGCTGTTATTTTATGTTTATTCAAGACCAAGTGATACGGATGAATCTTGGTGTAAAAATAAATATACAGGTTTAGGTTATGCAAAAAAGTGAATTGAGCAATATCAATATTAGTGATGAACAGGTTCTGATTACGCCAGAAGAGCTCAAGGCAAAATTGCCTCTTAGTGACAAAGCTCGTCGCGCTATCCAAGAATCACGTCAAACCATCGCGAATATCATCCACAAGAAAGATCACCGTCTGCTTGTTGTATGCGGGCCATGTTCAATCCACGATATCGATGCTGCGAAGGAATACGCTAAGCGTCTTAAAGCACTTTCAGAACAACTGAGTGATCAACTGTATATTGTTATGCGTGTTTACTTCGAAAAACCACGTACAACGGTTGGCTGGAAAGGTTTGATCAATGACCCACATCTAGATGGCTCTTTTGATATTGAGCACGGTCTTCATGTTGGTCGTGAGCTACTTGTCGACCTGGCTGAAATGAATATTCCATTAGCCACTGAAGCTCTGGATCCAATCAGCCCACAATACCTAGCAGATACCTTCAGCTGGGCTGCGATTGGTGCCCGCACCACTGAATCGCAAACTCACCGTGAAATGGCGAGTGGTCTTTCCATGCCAATTGGTTTTAAAAATGGTACAGATGGTAGCTTAGCAACGGCAATTAACGCGATGCAAGCTGCTTCTTCAAGCCACCGCTTTATGGGTATTAACCGTGAAGGTCAGGTTGCTTTACTGACGACTCAAGGCAACCCAAATGGTCATGTGATCCTACGCGGTGGTAAGCAGACCAATTACGATTCAGTTTCTGTGACTGAGTGTGAGCAGGATATGGCCAAGCATGGTTTGGAAGCTTCGCTGATGGTAGATTGCAGTCACGCCAACTCACGTAAAGATTTCCGTCGTCAACCTTTGGTTGCAGAAGATGTGATCCACCAAATCCGTGAAGGGAACAAATCGATTATTGGCCTAATGATCGAAAGTCATATTAACGAGGGCAATCAGTCATCTGATATTCCGTTAAGTGAGATGCAATATGGTGTTTCTATCACCGACGCTTGTATCAATTGGGATACAACTGAGGCACTATTACGCCATGCACATGAAGAGCTAGTCCCTTTCCTAGAGAATCGTTTGAAAGGCTAATGTAGAAGAGCACAAGGAACATCAATGGCCGTTGAATTGAATGAGTTGCGTGATCAGATTGACGCAGTAGATAAACAGATTTTGGATTTGTTAGCCCAGCGACTTGCGTTAGTCGAGAAAGTCGGTGAAGTGAAAAGTAAACACGGCTTACCTATCTATGCCCCAGATCGTGAAGCGGCAATGCTGGCTTCACGTCGTCAAGAAGCAGAGAAGAAAGGCGTGCCCCCTCAACTCATTGAAGATATTCTTCGCCGCACAATGCGTGAATCTTATGCCAGTGAGAAAGATTCTGGTTTCAAATGCCTTAATCCTGAGCTTCGCTCTGTGGTGATTGTCGGCGGTCACGGTCAGCTTGGTGGCTTGTTTGGTCGTATGTTTAAGCTTTCTGGTTACGACGTTAAAGTGCTTGGGAGCAAAGACTGGGATCGAGCTGATGAAATGCTTGAGAATGCTGGGATGGTTGTGGTGACGGTTCCAATTCATCTTACCGAAGGTGTGATTGAGAAACTGGGTCAGTTACCTAAAGATTGTATATTGTGTGATTTAACCTCGATTAAGTCTAAGCCACTGCAAGCGATGCTTAACGTGCACCAAGGGCCGGTGGTTGGTCTGCATCCAATGTTTGGTCCTGATGTTCCAAGTTTGGCTAAGCAGGTGATTGTTTACTGTGATGGCCGAGGCGAAGAGAGCTACCAATGGTTGCTGCAACAGTTTTCTATTTGGGGCGCGAGCTTATGTCAGATTGATGCGAGTGAGCATGATCATGGTATGACCTTGATTCAGGCACTACGCCACTTCACTTCATTTGCATACGGTCTTCACCTTAGCCGTGAAAACCCCAATATCGATAAGCTACTCAAGCTGAGTTCACCTATTTATCGCTTAGAGCTCGCTATGGTTGGGCGACTATTCGGTCAAGATCCTAATTTGTACGGTGACATCATTCTCTCTTCTCAAGAGAATATCGACATGATCAAGCGTTTTCACCGTTGTTTTGGTGAAGCCTTGGAGATTCTTGATGGCAAGGACAAACAGGCATTTGTTGAGAGTTTTGACAAAGTCAGTGACTGGTTCGGTGACTACTCGCAGCAGTTCCTTGAAGAGAGCCAAAATTTGCTGAAGCAAGCCAATGACTCCATCCACAGAGGATAGAGTTAGGGATGCAAAAAGAGCGACTGAACGTCGCTCTTTTTGATCGCTATTATTGAATCACCACAGGTTCTGCTTGTGAAGCCTGTTCGTTTTTCACCGTGCTCACCGAGTTATCACTATACGGTGTATTGGTCAGATTGACCTGTAAGCGCACTGTTTCATCGATGATTTTTACCAGTGGAGCCCATTTGACTCCGTTCTCGTTTTCGAAAAGATAGTTAAAGTTCTCTGGCGTCCAATCCATGGTGTATTGCGGGTTGAGTGCTCGTCCTAAAAAGCGTACTTCGTAATGCAAGTGAGGCCCTGTTGAATTACCCGAGTTACCACAAGTGGCGATCAGATCCCCTTTACTTACAAACTGACCACTGCGAACTTTAAACTTGGCGAGGTGAGCATAGGAGCTCATAAAACCAAACGAGTGTCGAACGGTGAGAAAGTTACCAAATCCTTTTGAACTCGGGCGCACGGTTTCTACAACACCATCCGCAGGAGCATAAATCTCTTCACCGCGTTTACATGTCAGGTCGATGCCCGTATGAGTATGACGTTTGCCGGTAATTGGGTTCGTACGTCTGCCATATGGAGAAGATATGCGCTGGTAGTTGAGCGGCGAATCGTTCGGGATCATACGGAACATGGTCGCACGTACTGCTGAGTCAACCGCTGCGGCATCAAGTCGGTCTTCAAGATTCTGTTCATCGCTGAGTGTTTCATCAGCGAGTCCCAATACAGACTCTACGTCAAAGACACGTTTACCGAGAACTTGAATCTGGTTACGCTTATCTTCCAATTCCTGAGACAGTGAATGGGTGGTGTCCACTTGCTCTTCGTAGAGCATCTCGAGTTCGTTTTTAGCCTGTTCTACTGAGCTGAGTTGATCGAGCAGAGCATTGTAGTTTTGTTGCGTTTTCTGCTGTTGTTGCCAGAAATAAACCCAACCAGAACCTAGCGTACCGATCAGTAGCATAGAGGAAACAACGAAGTTTTTTCTTGAGATATAGAAGTGTTGTACCCCTGATGAGTCAGGGATAGAAATAGTAATTTTTTTTGACATAAGCTAGTTAGGCTAGGTGTACTCACCTAAATCAGATAAGTGTTCGATGTCTCGATGTAAGAGCTCATCATCACCTACGTTTAGTTCGACCAACCGCTTCAAATGCCCGATACTTTCAATATCAATGTGATCAATACTCAGACGAATCACATTGTTATTAAGGCCAACAATATTCCCTACAAGTTGGATCGTAACATCACTTCCTGGAAGCGAAAATTCAACATCAACTTGTTTACCTACATCGAGTAAATCTGATTGGTCACTGGTAAGCAATAAACCGTGTAGCGAAAGATCGCTGACAAGGGCGATCACCTCAACGGACTCTTGTGTCAGTACTGCTTGAGCTTGGTAAACAATACGCGAAAAACGACGGCGTTCGATCATAACTTTCTCTCTTAATTGCAACTCGTAAGAGTATCAAAATTAAAGTGGCCACTATACGCGCTTGTTCGCATTCTTCGCGATCGCAACACGGACAATTATCCGTATTGTGAGCTATATAATAAAGGCCGCTATATTAGCGGCCTTTGCACAAATTTCAAGCTGTATCACATTATTTAGCAATACGCTTGTATTTGATTCGATGCGGTTCCGCAGCTTCTGGACCAAGGGTTTTCTTCAACCAATCCATATACTCAGTATAGTTACCTTCGTAGAAGTTAACCTGACCTTCGTCGCGGTAGTCAATGATATGGGTCGCGATACGGTCTAGGAACCAACGGTCGTGCGAGATAACCATTGCACAGCCAGGGAACTCAAGTAGAGCTTCTTCCAGTGCACGTAGCGTTTCAACGTCAAGGTCGTTGGTTGGCTCATCGAGTAGCAGCACGTTACCGCCAGCTTTGAGAAGCTTAGCCAAGTGAACACGGTTGCGCTCACCGCCTGATAACTCACCGATGATCTTCTGTTGGTCTGAACCTTTGAAGTTAAAGCGAGAGCAGTAGGCACGTGCAGGAATTTCGAAGTGGTTGATTTTGATGATATCCGCGCCTTCAGAAATCTCTTGGTAAACGGTTTTCGAGTCATCCATTGAGTCACGGAACTGGTCAACAGAAGCAAGTTTAACCGTTTCACCCATTTCAATCGTGCCTGAATCTGGTTGTTCAGTGCCACTTAGCATCTTGAACAGCGTCGATTTACCGGCACCGTTAGCACCGATAATACCAACGATCGCACCTTTAGGGATGCTGAATGAAAGGTCATCAATCAGTACTCGGCCATCAAATGACTTAGTCAGGTTATTCACTTCAATAACTTTGTCACCTAGGCGCTCGCCTGGCGGGATGAATAGTTCGTTAGTCTCGTTGCGCTTCTGACGATCACCGCTTTGTAGTTCCTCAAAGCGAGCCATACGTGCTTTAGATTTTGACTGACGACCTTTCGGGTTTTGACGTACCCACTCAAGTTCTTTCTCAATCGTCTTTTGACGAGCTTTTTCTTGTGAAGCTTCTTGTTGTAGACGAGCATCTTTCTGCTCTAGCCAAGAAGTGTAGTTACCTTGCCATGGAATACCTTCACCACGGTCTAGCTCTAGAATCCAACCAGCAGCGTTATCTAGGAAGTAACGGTCGTGGGTGATTGCCACAACAGTGCCTGAATAATCAACTAGGAAGCGTTCTAGCCACGCGACAGATTCTGCATCCAAGTGGTTAGTTGGTTCGTCAAGAAGAAGCATATCTGGGTTTGATAACAGTAGGCGACAGATCGCTACGCGACGGCGCTCACCACCGGATAAGTGTTGGATCTTCTGATCCCACTCAGGCAGACGCAGTGCATCCGCAGCACGTTCTAGCGCGTTATCTAGATTGTGACCGTCTTTTGCTTGAATCAGTGCTTCAAGTTCACCTTGCTCTTTTGCTAGCGCATCAAAGTCGGCATCTGGCTCCGCGTACGCAGCGTATACTTCGTCAAGACGCTTCATTGCACCGGCTACATCAGAAACCGCTTCTTCAACGATTTCACGAACAGTCTTCGACTCATCCAGTACAGGTTCTTGAGGAAGGTAGCCAACATTTAGGCCTGGTTGTGGGCGTGCTTCACCATCGATATCGGTATCAATGCCAGCCATGATGCGCAGTAGGGTTGATTTACCCGCACCGTTTAGACCCAAAACACCAATTTTTGCGCCTGGGAAGAAGCTTAGAGAGATGTCTTTAAGAATTTGTCGCTTTGGTGGCACAATTTTGCTCACGCGCGACATGGTATATACGTATTCAGCCATTGCCGATCGTTCCTAAATAGTCAATTCACGGAAATGGTTATTTTATACTAAGAGCGAGCAGTTTGTTACTAGATAAACGGTGTGCTTCGCTGTCGGGGTCATTTATTGGTGATTTAACGCGCACTGCTTCACTTAAAGCAAGCCAAATGTCACAGTTATGTGAATTTATTATTATTTACATCTCCGCGCTTTACAGGTCTGATTACAATGAGTCTTAATAAGGAACATCATAGCTTTCTATTCTCTAGGACGAGCCTTTATGACGCAGACTTTCCGAAAGTCGCTGCATCGCATTTCTTCATCGCTAGCTCTTGTTTCTTCGATGATATGCAGCGCAACCTTTGCCACATCTGTGGTGGCTGCTGATTTAAAACAGCAAAGAGATTTGTATGACCAAGCTCAAGAGTTTTTAGATGCCAAGCAAGTCGCTCAGTATCTTAAAATTCGTCCACAAATCGCTGACTACCCGCTGACGCCTTACATCGATTACCGTACCTTTCTCGTTGACATTGCACAGCGCTCGCCAACGGAGGTTGAGTCATTTATCCAACAGCATCAAAGTTTCCCTTTTTCAGCTCGGATTCGAGCCCCGTATCTGGACGAATTGGCAAAAAAAGGTGATTGGAAGACCATATTAGCGTTCCAAACGAGTGAGCCTCGTGGCGAAACGTATCAATGCCATTATTACAATGCACATGCTCAACAAGGAAATGAAAAGATAGCATTCGAGGGGGCAGAAAAACTCTGGTTATCTGGGCACAGTATTGCGGATGCTTGTGATCCTTTGTTTGAGGCATGGGACAAAGCCGGGCTGAAAAGTGATCAAATGGTCGTTGAGCGCATGCTTCTCGCTTTTGAAGCACGCAATGGTACCTTGATGAGCTACCTGAAGAAACAGGTCAAGTCGTCGCAGGCGACAGGCCAAGCGGAACAGATGCAGGATCTATTTGGGAACCCCGAACGAGTCGGAGCGTTTGCAAAAAAACAGCAGGTAACGCCTGTTAATCAGAAACTGGCTGAACTGGCTCTGAAGAAACTTGCCCGTAAAGATGTCGAACAAGCTCAGCAGCAGTTCAGCTTGGTGGCTCAAGGACAAAAGCTGACGGAGGATACTCAGCAATCATTGGCGGACTACATCTCGTTTCGACTCATTAATACGGACTCTTCATCATTAGCTAAATGGCGTGATAAGCAGATAGTAAAGTCATCAAACGTCGCATTGATAGAGCGTCGTGTACGGCTCGCTATCCAAATGGCAGATTGGCCAAGTGTTGATAAATGGATTCACAAGTTACCTCAGCCTTCTCAGGAAACTCTCCGTTGGCAGTATTGGTTAGGGCGCAGTGAGATAGAGTCAGGTCAGAAAGCTCAAGGCCATCAGCGCTTAGAGAGATTAATTGGTCAGCGTAACTTTTACAGCGTGGCTGCTGCGAAAGAGCTTAAGCGTTCGGTCGAGTATCCAACCTCAGAAATTTCACTCGATAAGAGTCTGCTTAAAGGGTTTTCTACCGAGCTGATAAGAATAGAAGAACTGATTGATCGCGATAAGATTACCGCAGCGAAAAGTGAGTGGCGTTGGCTACTTGAACGAGCAGATAAAAAACAGCAAGAGATGTTGGCTGCATTTGCTTCTTTCAAGGGCTGGCACCATTTAACCGTTGCAGCGAGCATCAAAGCACAAATGTGGGATAATTTGCAGATTCGTTTCCCAGTCGCTCATCGCTGGTGGTTTGATTTCTATGCAGATAAACACAGCATCGACCCAATAACATTGATGTCTCTGGCTCGCCAAGAGAGTGCGATGGATATCGAAGCAAAATCCCCCGTTGGTGCTCGTGGAATTATGCAGATTATGCCCTCAACCGCTAAGTACACGGCGAGAAAGTATAAGCTGACCTATCAGGGCAAAGATGATTTGTACCAAGTGGGTAAGAACATCGAAATTGGCAGCCATTATCTCGATGGACTGCTAAAACAGTACGATAACAATCGAATTTTTGCGTTAGCCGCGTATAATGCAGGACCTCATCGAGTGAAAACCTGGCGAAGTCAGACCCAGGGAAAACTAGACGCTTATGCATTTATCGAGGCGATACCATTCAATGAGACACGTGGATATGTGCAGAACATTTTAATGTTTGAAACTTATTATCGCGAAGTCTTAGGAGTGGATGGGGCGTTCTTGAATCAGCATGAGCTGAACGCGAAATATTAGCGAGCACCTTATCAAATGTCATTGGAACCAGAATACAAAGAGTGGCAGCAGATCTTAGACCTGATTGACCAAAGCACTCAATCTCAACAGCATGAAATGTTACTAACCATGCTACTGACTCCTGATGAGAGAGAGGCTTTAGTGGCGAGAGTCAACATCTTCCGTGAGTTACTGAAAGGGGAGTTGTCACAGCGACAGATAAGCCAGATGCTAGGTGTTGGCATTGCAACCATCACACGTGGCTCCAATGAACTAAAATCAAAAAGTTCTGATGAAAAACAGGCGATTGCTCAGTTGCTGAATAAAAAATAAGGATGCATTTGCATCCTTATTTTTTTACAGATTCGCTGGAAAGTGGTCAGGATTGGCAAAAGGAATCAAGGCGAGAATCAGCGCTTGATGATATACGGAGCTGCGGGTCAGCAGATTATGAGTAAGTAAGCTGATCGCCCCCCCTTTTTGCTTAATATTTTCAGTCGCGAATACCTCGTCCATCACATCGCCCAATTCATTCGCGTCTTTGAGCTTCTCTATGACCAGTGGTGGCAACATCAAACTGGCAGAGCGCGACTCGCCACGCTGAGTCGCCGATTCAATGACCATCCAGGCAAACGTGACATTACTTTCGATACCCGCCTCTAAACCAACATAATAATCGGCATCAGGGACAACTTGTTTGGCGTTACGGACTCGGTTTATGGCACCGGTATACGTTTCTTCATTGCTCATCGGTTGGTCTGCAACTTCGCTTGGAACACTTGTACCGACAAAATCAAACTTCTCAGTTGGAAAAGTGGCTTCGAAGGCACTTTTAACCGCATTGATTTTGGCAGGATTAAGCGATGCTACAATCACCTTCTTTTTCGACATCTCGACTTCCTTTGGATTGAGTTTGAGCAAACTGTAACTGGGATAAAGGCAGAGGAGCAGAGAGATAGTAGCCTTGCATATAGTCGCATTTATTGTCTGCTAACCAGCGGTGCATCTCTGGTGATTCAATCCCTTCCGCGGTCACCATCATAGATTGAGAATGACAAAGATCAACCAGTGGTTTCACAACTTGTTGATTATCGGTTTTGATTAAGGTTTCCAAAAACTCGCGGTCAAACTTAATTTTCTGTACAGGGTATTCGACTAGCTGAGTAATAGAACTGTAGCCGGAACCAAAGTCATCAATCGTCAACTTAAAGCCCATCTGCGTCAAAGCGTAGAGCAAGCTATAGCTTTGTGAATCGGATGCAAATGTTTCTGTGATTTCAAAATCAATCAAATCAGCCTGAATCGGATACAAGGACATCAGCTCTTCAATGTCGTTCGCTAACTGTAGTGAATCAAGCTCCGCAGAAGAAAGGTTGACTGATAGCTGGATCGGCTCGTCAAAGCAAGCCTGCAATTTGGTAAAATCTTTGAAAGCTTGTTTTATAACCCAACGGTCTATCATGCCAAATAGCCCAATCTGTTCAGAAATTGGGATAAATTCAGTTGGTGTCACCTTGCCGAGTTTCGGAGAATCCCAGCGTAATAAAGCCTCGACACCTTTTATCTTTTCACCTAGGCGATCATAGTAAGGTTGGTAGAGCAACGTGAATTCATTGTCTAAGTCACCGTTGCGTAGCGCTCGTTCTACCTGAGTTCGACGTTGGACAATATCATCAAGCTCCTTCGAATAGTGAGCGATTTGGTTTTTACCTGCTCGCTTGGCTTGATACATCGCCGTATCGGCGTTTGAAAGTAGTTTTGCAAGCACCATACCGTCATCTGGGTATGAAGCGATACCGATACTGGCGGTAATAGGGAAGCGACCTAGTTTAGGATCCGCATGATTCTGAATCGGTTCTAATACCGCTTGTGCGATGTGATCAGCATATTGACCGTCGTGGCCGGCGGCGATGAAAATGGCAAATTCATCACCAGATAGACGAGATGCCATGCATTCAATGCCATGGTGTTGCTGTTTACTTTGGCTAAGTGTGCGAATGTGCTCGGCAAAATTGACCAGCAATGAGTCCCCTATATGGTGGCCATATTTATCGTTGACGTATTTAAAATTGTCCAAATCGATGTACAGAATCCAAGCGTGAGTATAGCGATGTTTGTTTGCGAGTGTGCGCTCAACATACACTTGGAATTGGTAGCGATTGGCAAGCTGAGTCAAATGGTCATTTTCAGCCATCGCTTTGGTTTTTTGGTAGCTTGAATTGAGTTCTTTATACATATCGTAGAAACGAACAGAAAGGCGACCAATTTCATTTTTACTAGTGAGTTTCTCGATATTAACCCGTTGACGAAGTTCGACCTCTCTCAGTTGACGATCAAGGTGGGTGATCGGACTGATGACGTGACGGTAAAGTAAGAACAGTAGGATTAGCACCGTGGCCGCGGAAGAGGCGCCAAAGGAGAGCTGCAAACGCTGTTCAACTTTAGCGAGCTTTTCTGTTATTAGATATTGTGCGGGATCTAACGTTGCGTACAGCCCTGTTTTAAGCTCAATAGATTGCGTTAATCCGGACTTGGTCACTGGCTGCGAAGAAAAGAAAATACTGCTGTCGTTGTCGAATTCCAGACTACTTTTGAGCTGATCAAACTTGCTCAATGAAAGAGACACAACAACAAAGAAAACTTGATCCTTGTTGTAACTCAAGGGTGAGCTAAGAGTATGAGCATCAAGCACATCATAGCGAATCAGGATACTTTGACCTTGATAACCTTTGGCGAAACCAGTGTGAGAATTGTCACCAGTGTTTTGATAGAAATGCTGCACATACTTTAAGACGTTCTCATCGAGCTTGGCAAAAGGATCACTCTGATTGTCCGCATAAAAACGAACATTCTGTTGACCATCTATAATGGCAACAGCAATGTCATCTTCTTGATTGGGTTGCAGGCTCTTTATGGTGTCTTGCAGGTTTTCAATCATTCTCATCTCGCGATAAGGATTATCCGACTGACCGAAGTAACGGCGAATAATGTCGCTCTTAGTTAAGGTGAGCGAGTAACTATTGATCAATGAGATAGATTGACGAAAATGGCTGGCAAGCTTCTCCATAGAAAACTGCAAGTAGCTGCTTTCACGCTTTATGAATGCGTCCTTTTGATTCATATAGATGCTATAGCTAGAGATAGCCGCACTTAATAGGATGACGGGCGCAACGAGTAGCAGGACTCTAGTGTTTAACTTCATGTTGACTTAGTAACCTATTAATTATCTTTGCTCTTAGACTGATGTTTTCTGCCGAGAGTTCGCTATCTATAAGAGCATGCTCTAACCGGTTGGCTGGTGGAAATAATGTTGTATCGTTTAGGTACCAGTCGGGTAAGAGCTCCGTTGCTTTAATATTCGGAGTCGCAGCTTTTATATCGATTGCATTTGTTGCGGCTACATCTGGCGTCATTAAATACTCTAAAAATTCCACTGCTTGTGCTTTGTTCTCAGAGTGGCTGCTTACAGCCAGACAGTCTATCCAAATAAACATCTCCCCTTCAGGGATGACGTATTCCCATAGATTTTGACCAAGATAGCGGTTCAACGAGTGCTGATCGCCACTGTACGCTAAGGCCATTTCTAAAGGGGCATCGTCAGATTGGCTTCTGATATGGCTGAGAACATATTCGTAGGTGTGAACGGCTCGATTGAAAACGAGCAGTTTAGGGTAGGCTTCCTGCAACTCAGCAGGGTTAGCGGTTGTCGGTGACATGTTTAGGCTATAAAGAACGGGTAAGAACGTTTCAGTACTGTCATTGATCATCCCGATTTTACCCACTAGCTCTGGTGGAGGAGTCACAAACTCTTGCCAAGTTTTTGGTGGTAAAGAGATGCGATCTTTGCGGTAAGCGATGCCTACCGATCCCCAGAAGTAAGGAACGGCGTAGTCACCGCACGCTTGGTTCCAACTCTCTGCATTATTCGTTCTGTTTTTTAGCTGGGTTAACTCTTCAAAAGCGCCATTTCTTCCGTAAATTTGTGCCGACACATTGTCGAGTACGACGACATCAAATGGTAGCTGGAAACTTTTCATCATCAATAGACTACGCTCGTCATCATTATCGAAATGAGAGAGATGAAGTGGCACACCTGACAGGGCTTCCCAATTGTTCCGTACGGTTGGTGAGAGAGAGTCTTCCCACATGTAAATGCTTAATGAAGAAGCGCAAACTGAAGAACTGATCAGAAACACTAGGGATAACAACGAAGTTCTCATGCTGACTGGGCGATACCTTAAAAGAGTACTTACGATCAGCTGAATAGAGCTGACACAACACTAATATGCAACTAAATATTAGATACTAAGAATATCAGTGAAAAGTGTCAGCTGTTAGATAAGATTTCTTTGAGCTACGTAGACTAATTATTGCAATTTAACCTGAGTGGGCTTCACATTTTCGCTTGGGTAACACCCCAATACTTTCAGATGTTTAGTGATCTTAGTCAATTCATTCAACGCATGCTGCATTTGTTGAGAGTCTAAATGAGCTTCGAGATCGACGTAGAACATCTCTTCCCACGGATTACCCATGATAGGACGTGATTCCAGTTTAGTCATATTGATGCCGTAACGTTGCAGTATCAACAGTGTTTCAACCAGTGAGCCCGCTTCTTGGGACGTTGACATGATTAAAGTGGTTTTCGCAGGGATTTGCGCAGATACCTCGACAGGCTTACGAGCAACGACAATAAAGCGAGTATGGTTTTCTGTCTGGTTGGCGATATTACTTTGAATAGGCTGTAGACCGTACAGTTTACCGCTGGACGCATTGCCAATCGCTGCGACATCATTGCGGTTTAGTTCCTTTACTTTTCTCATTGCGTCGGCGGTGCTGGCACAAGATTCAAGCTTAACGCCTTCGAGTTTACTCAAGAACTCACTACACTGTGCATGTGGTTGCGGGTGTGAGTAGAGTGTTTTGATCTCTTCAAGACGTAGATCGGAGTTCGCTACTAAGCAATGCTCGATAGGCAGCGTTAGCTCGCCGACAATGTAGAGAGTAGTGTGTTGCAGTAGGTCATATACTTCGTTAATTGAACCTGAACTGGTGTTTTCGATAGGAAGTACACCAAAGTCTGCATGACCTGACTCAACAGTATTAGTGACTTGCTTGAAGTGTTCACAGTTCAGTTCGATGAGTTCTGTGTTCTTGCGACTGAAGTACTCTCGACTGGCGAGATGTGAGTATGAGCCCTTTGAACCGAGGAATGCAACACGAGCCAGAGGCTTGCGGCTCAGCTCTGGGTTTGCCAAATTTTGCAGGTATGATTGCTGTAGTAAAACAGAGTCTTCGATGATGGTGTGGAATAATTTGGTGATGTACTGAGCATCAAGTTGGTACTTATCCTGTCCGTTATTGATCAACTTAACTAATAGCTGTTGTTCTCGATCGGCATCTCGTACAGGTTTTGAGGTCTGCACTTTACTTTTCGCGACCTCTATACTCATTTTACGACGTTCAGATAACAGTCTTAGCAGCTGATCATCCAGTTCGTTTAAACGCAGTCGTATTTCTTCAAGTGAGTATTTTTGGTCAGTCATCCTAGTATTCCTCATAAAAAAAGCCTCCCGTGGGAGGCTTTCTGTTCGTTTTTGACTTATCTTTCGAAAACGCGAGAGCCCTCAAGTTAAATGGAGAAAAAAGAAGTCAAAAAAGAACAGAGTGAGTTGGTGCATAACAATTTACTTTGTTGTGAATCTTTAAACACAATAAGCAACGGAGTATGGAGCGTCAACAAAAAAATAGCGCCCCTAGGCGCTATTTTTAATTGCTGGTACAAAATTCGATTTTATTCCGTTTCTTCTTCAAGCTCTGGCTTATCGGTACGGCGCGCTTCAGGTTTGTGGCGCAGTTTGTTTAGCTGGCGTTCTAACTTTTGTTCTACCTCATTAACGGCAGCATATAAATCTTCGTGAGTAGCGGAAGCAACTAGTTGTCCTTTAGGCACGGTGATAACAGCTTCAAATTTCTTCTGTTTATTTGGCTCCTCGCTGAAGGTCGCCTGACAACCGATGATGTCTACTTGCCACTTTTCTAACTTCTTAAACTTGCTCTCAATATGAGTGCGGATTGCAGAGGTGATGTCGATATTTTTACCAGTGATATTTACTTTCATAGATGTTTTCCTCTGTTTAATCCCTCATGGGTTAACTCCAGATTACTTATTCAAAGATAAAATAACGTGATCTAAATCACTTATTGGTAGGTGTTTTTCGTGCTTAAAACTAAACGTGATCCAACTCAAAGAGTACGTGAATTTTAGTGTGAAAAAGCTTGTGCTAGATGAAAAACCGATTAGATTGGTAAGGGTAACGTGCTAAAAATTCAATGCTTTTTAGGGACGTTGTTCGACCTAATAAAAGTCTTTGCCTATCATTTAGCCACCTAGCATTTGTGAATTAAATCCCAGATTTTCTTCAGCTTTATTTCTCTAACTAACTTCAAATAACTCTTGATCTCTATTCAATGGTCACTAATTGGGCTTGTGCCGCTTGATACTCCCTTAGCTGCTTTAGAGATTTGAGCTGTTTGTAGATGACAAAGTAGCGATTGATATTGGATACGTAGTGAACGGGCTCTCTGCCGATATTTCTTCGAGCCATAATTTCTACGTTGCGAAACCATTTGTTCGGGTCATAACCATTCTGTTCAGCGAGTCGTCGCATTTTCCTAATATTGGCTGGCCCTGCATTGTACGCGGCTAATGTAAAGTAGACCTGATCATCAGGAAGGATATTGTCGTCATTGAAATATCGGTCCTTGAAAAAGCACAGTAAAGAAATAATAGCAACGGTTCGTAGCATGCAACACCTCAACAATACACTGAATAAAATGTAGTTCTTTAGTTCAACATGCGCAAAGTTCGCCAATAAAAAAACCTCCATGTCGGAGGTTTTTTTGCTTTATTTAATAGACGCTTACTGAGGGTTAAGCTCAATCAGTTGCTCAGTTCTTTTGATCGCATCTTCAAGTCCTAGTTGCTTGTAGGCTTCCAATTGAATCTCAAGTGATTTGCGAGCGGCTTCAGTATCTGGATAGGTTTTTTGCAATTCTTGGGTGCGGTTAATCGCGGCAATCCAAGCCTCACGGCGTAGATAAAAGTCGGCCGTTGCTAAATCATATTGAGCAAGACGATTTTTTAGCGCATACATGCGTTTTTGTGAGTCTTCTGCGTAAGGGCTATCTGGGTAGCGCTCAAGCAGTTTCTTAAAGTCAGCAAAGGCTTTTTTCACAGGCTCAGGATCACGATCGCTACGATCAGTGTTAAGCAAGTCATGCATAAAGTTGCGGTCTTGTGCCATGTGTGTCAAGCCACGCATGTAAAGAACCCAATCCAATTTTTCGTGAGTTGGGTTTAAGCGTGTAAAGCGTTCAATCGTCGCGAGACCTAATGCTAGGTCATCATTTTTGTAGTACGCATAAATTAGGTCTAGCTGAACCTGTTCTGAGTAAGCACCAAATGGGTAACGAGAGTCGAGTGCTTCAAGCTTATCAATGGCAGTAAGCCAGTTACCACTTTGAAGCGAAACCTGTGCTTCTGAGTAAAGCTCAGATGGTGGCACATCTGGAACAACCTCTTCGCTGCTAGAGCAGCCTACCAGTACTGATAATGCCAACAAGCCAGATAAAGTATGCTTTTTCATGTCAGGATTCGATTCCTTGAGATAAATATTTCTGTTGCTTCCGTTACTTTCTATTCCGTAACAGATACAATGTCCAATAGTACATTTTTCCACAGTAGTGACAATTAGTCTCACAGTTTTTAAAAAAGTTCGATATGGCCCAGCAGATTGAGTTAACAAACACAGTAAAAGATAGCCAACTAGGGCAGCGCCTAGACCAGGCTATTGCGGAATTATTCGCTGATTTCTCTCGTTCACGCCTCAAAGAGTGGCTATTGGACGGGAAAGTTCAGGTGAATGGTGAAGTCGTCACCAAACCTCGTACCAAAGTGATGGGCGGTGAAGAGATTATTCTGCAAGCGGAACTTGAAGATGAGCAGCGTTGGGAAGCGCAAGATATTCCATTAGACATCGTTTATGAAGACGATGACATTCTAGTGATCAATAAACCACGTGGTTTTGTTGTTCACCCAGGAGCAGGCACGCCAGATGGCACTGTGCTGAATGCTTTACTCCATCATTACCCAAATATTGCCGAAGTACCTCGTGCAGGTATCGTTCACCGTCTAGATAAAGACACAACGGGCTTGATGGTTGTAGCAAAAACAGTTCCGGCACAGACACGATTAGTTCGTGCTTTGCAGAAAAAGCGTCACTTTACTCGTGAGTATGAAGCGATTGCTATTGGTAGAATGACCGCAGGTGGGCGAGTAGAACAACCTATTGGTCGTCATTCAACGAAGCGTACTCTAATGGCAGTAAGCCCAATGGGCAAACCCGCCGTAACGCATTACCGAGTGGCAGAACACTTCCGCGAACATACCCGTATCCGTCTACGTCTTGAAACTGGTCGTACGCACCAGATTCGTGTGCACATGTCATACCTACAGCACCCTCTGTTAGGTGATACTGCCTATGGTGGACGTGCACGTATTCCGGCGGGCGCGACAGAAGAGTTGGCGACAATGATTCGTTCATTCGACCGTCAAGCGCTTCACGCTGTGATGCTAAAGTTTGAACATCCAATTACAGGCGAGGAAGTCGAATTCCATGCGCCTGTACCAGATGACATGGTTGCCATGGCAGAAGCTCTGCGACAAGACGTTCGTGAACATGGTTTAGGCGACGAGATCTAACCATGGAGATGATCATCCCCAACTGGCCAGTTGCGAAACATATAAAAGCGTTTTCCTCTACTCGAGGAGAAGTTTTTTCTGTTGGCGCTTATCAAGGACTTAACCTTGGGACTCATGTTGGTGATGATTATGCGATCGTTGAGAAAAATCGTCATTGGTTGGCGCAGAAAGCGTCTATGCCTTCTGCGCCAGTATGGCTGAATCAGACCCACTCAACAGTGGTGGTTAACTTAGATGCTCCAACCAATGAAGTACTGGATGCTGACGGAGCGTTTACTGAGCACCAAGGCGTCGTCTGCTCGGCAATGACAGCTGACTGCTTACCAGTACTACTGACCAACGTGTCAGGCACTCAAGTCGCCGCGGTTCATGCCGGATGGCGAGGACTAGCGCACGGCATTATCGAAAATGCTGTCGAAAAGTTTGAGGGTGAGGTTATGGCGTGGATTGGTCCTGCCATTGGACCGCGTGCATTTGAGGTTGGTCAAGATGTCGTAGAGGCATTTACTTGTATTGAACCACGAGCCATTGATGCCTTTGAACCCCGAACTCAACAGGGGAAATGGCTAGCGGATATGAACCTACTTGTTACCCAACGACTGCGTCGAGTCGGTGTTGAGCAAATCTTTTATAGTAATTTATGTACTTACTCTGACTCTGAACGATTCTATTCCTACCGCCGAGATGGCATCACAGGCAGACAAGCGACCTTTATCTGGATAGAAAAATAATCGCTTTATTTCCTACCGTAAACTCTATTCCTCCCCTTGAAAAACTCTATTGGCGTATCCATCTTTCATACTGATTAGTTATTTTTTCTCAGTTGAGATAGGAAGGTAGATATGCGTCTTGACAGATTCACAAGCAAATTCCAAATCGCCATATCTGACGCTCAATCGTTGGCATTGGGCCGCGATCATCAATACATTGAACCAGTGCACCTGATGGTGGCATTAATGGATCAGAATGGCAGTCCTATTCGTCCCTTGCTCACCATGCTAAATGTAGACATTACTCATTTGCGCTCGAAATTGAGTGAGATCCTTGACCGTTTACCAAAAGTGAGTGGTATTGGTGGCGATGTGCAGCTCTCTAGCGCTATGGGAACCATGTTTAACCTATGCGACAAAGTGGCTCAGAAGCGTCAAGATGCCTACATCTCATCAGAGATTTTTCTATTAGCGGCATTGGAAGACCGAGGCCAGTTGGGCTCACTACTGAAAGAGCTAGGCTTAACTGAAACTAAAGTATCTGAAGCCATCGATCAGGTTCGAGGTGGACAGAAAGTGAATGATCCGAATGCGGAAGAGCTTCGCCAAGCACTGGAAAAATTCACCATTGATCTGACAGAGCGTGCTGAACAAGGGAAACTCGATCCAGTGATTGGCCGCGATGACGAAATTCGCCGCACCATTCAAGTTTTGCAGCGTCGTACCAAAAACAACCCTGTCATAATTGGTGAGCCGGGGGTTGGTAAAACAGCGATTGTTGAAGGTTTAGCGCAACGTATCGTTAATAACGAAGTACCCGAAGGCTTGCGCGGTCGTCGCGTGCTCTCGCTCGATATGGGAGCGCTGGTGGCAGGTGCTAAGTATCGTGGTGAGTTTGAAGAGCGTCTGAAATCGGTTCTCAATGAACTGTCTAAAGAAGAGGGCAACATTATTCTCTTTATCGACGAAATTCATACGATGGTTGGTGCCGGCAAGGGAGAAGGCTCTATGGATGCAGGCAACATGCTTAAGCCTGCATTAGCGAGAGGAGAGTTGCATTGCGTTGGTGCGACGACACTTGACGAGTACCGACAATACATAGAGAAAGACCCAGCGTTGGAGCGTCGATTCCAAAAAGTCATCGTTGATGAACCAAGTGTTGAAGATACCGTGGCGATCTTGCGAGGACTTAAAGAGCGTTATGAACTTCATCACCACGTTGAAATTACCGACCCAGCGATTGTTGCTGCGGCGAGTTTATCGCATCGCTACGTATCAGATCGTCAGCTACCCGATAAAGCCATCGACTTGATTGACGAAGCGGCTTCCAGCATCCGTATGCAAATCGACTCTAAACCGGAATCTTTAGATAAATTAGAGCGTAAAATCATTCAGCTCAAAATCGAGCAACAGGCTCTGATTAATGAACATGATGATGCCAGTGAAAAACGACTAACTATCTTAAACGAAGAGTTAGCGGATAAAGAAAGAGATTTTGCGGAACTGGAAGAAGTCTGGAACGCAGAAAAAGCGGCTCTGTCGGGAACACAGCATATTAAGTCAGCACTAGAACAAGCACGCATGGATATGGAGTTTGCCCGTCGAGCTGGTGATCTTAACCGAATGTCTGAGTTGCAATATGGGCGTATCCCTGAACTAGAAAAACAGCTAGATCTTGCGACTCAAGCTGAAATGCAGGAAATGACCCTACTGCGTAATAAGGTCACAGACAATGAAATTGCCGATGTTCTGTCTAAGCAGACGGGGATACCGGTATCGAAAATGCTGGAAGCAGAAAAAGAAAAACTGCTACGTATGGAAGATGTGCTGCATAAGAGCGTCATTGGTCAGACGGAAGCGGTAGAGGTAGTCTCCAATGCCATTCGCCGTAGCCGTGCAGGCTTGTCGGATCCAAACCAGCCAATTGGCTCATTCCTATTCTTAGGCCCAACAGGGGTAGGTAAAACCGAGCTATGTAAGACACTGGCTAAATTCATGTTCGATAGTGAAGATGCGATGGTTCGTATCGACATGTCTGAATTTATGGAAAAACACTCAGTGGCGAGATTGGTAGGTGCGCCTCCAGGTTACGTCGGTTACGAAGAAGGTGGTTATTTGACAGAAGCGGTTCGTCGCAAACCGTATTCAGTAATCTTGTTGGATGAAGTCGAAAAGGCGCATCCTGATGTCTTTAACATCTTGCTGCAAGTGCTTGATGATGGGCGTTTAACTGATGGGCAGGGTAGAACGGTCGATTTTCGCAATACTGTGGTGATCATGACCTCTAACCTAGGTTCGACTCGAATCCAAGAAAACTTTGGAACGGTCGATTATCAGGGTATGAAACAGCAAGTAATGGATGTAGTGAGCAAACACTTCCGCCCAGAGTTCCTAAACCGAGTTGATGAAAGTGTGGTGTTCCACCCGTTGGGTCAAGACCACATTAAAGCGATTGCTTCTATTCAATTAGCGCGTTTATCTAAACGAATGGAAGAGAAAGGTTACTCGCTAGAAGTCTCAGACAAAGCGCTGGAACTTATTGCTCAAGTTGGGTTTGACCCAGTATATGGCGCAAGACCACTCAAACGAGCCATTCAGCAAAGTGTTGAGAACCCGCTGGCGAAAGCCATTTTGGCAGGTAAAGTTGTCCCGGATCTGCCAGTTAAATTGTTGGTGAACAACGATCAGATTATTGCTCACCAATAATTACAGCTATTACAGCACTTGCAAAAGGGCCCTTTTTAAGGCCCTTTTGCTCTGTTTTTAGGCTTATTGTTTGTTATGTGAGCGAACGATGCGAAAAACGGTATTTTTTTGAATTTAGCTCTTGTACTCATTTGGAAACTCCCTATAATGCGCCTCCGTTGCCACGGGATACCGAGCTAATAAGCGCTGGCAATAACGACGGTGAAAGTTAACTAATAACTTTCGAAGAAATAACGAAAAAAGTGTTTGACACTGAAAGTTATCTCGATAAAATGGCCGTCCGTTTTGAGAAGACCTCAAAACAAAAGCTCTTTAAAAATATAGACCTATCAATCTGTGTGGGCACTCGTTGATGATAATCCAATTAGAAATTTCTCTAAATAAAGAGGGGTTTCAAATTAGGTTTCAATGAAACGAAGTGACCATTCGAATTGGGCAACAGCCTTGAGCTGTTTTGTTTTACTTTTTCAAAAGTAAAGACCAATAAGAGCACAGTCAATTCAAACATTACTTATGTAATGTTCAGTATTCATTGAGCCGACAAAATCTTAAATTGAAGAGTTTGATCATGGCTCAGATTGAACGCTGGCGGCAGGCCTAACACATGCAAGTCGAGCGGAAACGAGTTAACTGAACCT